>CAZYBA010000102.1:0-9542 GCA_964646105.1 uncultured Armatimonadia bacterium | reverse complement strand
TTCCCCGCGGACGGCGGAGCAGCGGCGAGCGCATCCAATCCCAGCAGGCTGTCGAGGGCCAAAGCGCCGAATCCCGCACCCGCCGCGCGCAAGACATCGCGGCGATTCGCAGCCCCCGCTCCCGCACCGTTCCGAATGTTGTTGTGATTCATGGTTGATTCCCCGCACCGGACGCCAACGCGTCCCCGAAAACCAATTTCCGTTTTACAGTCCCGAACCAATCGCCGATACTTTCCGAATGTCGCACCCCGCCGTCCGCCTGCAGTGCCCACGCTGAAAGTCGGCACCCAAATACCTGCTCACCGACTTTCGGAACGCCCTGCCTCTCCGACAGCGCTGGCGCCGGACCGGTTGACCATCAGCATCACCGGAACCGGCCGTGGCCCGGTGACATCGCTGGGCCGATTGATCAGCCCCGGGCGACCGTCGGCGTCGCGAATCCAAAGCGATGAACTCCCCCCGCCGTCCAGATTGATGCCTTGTTCACAGCCCGCTTCAAGGAGCAGGCGAGCCAACTCCTCTTCGCTGACTCCTTCGCTGAAACCCCTCTGACGTCCGTCCACCACCATCCAGACCAAGGTGTTGCCGTCCTTGCTGATGCCCACCGCCGTGCGGGGGTGCCGGACATCGCTCGGTGCCGGCAATACCCGACCGTCCCGAAGAATTCCCGCAAAACCGGACACCGCCCAGCGCGCCCGGATTCTGCGCTGGCGCAACTCCCCGATGGTGGGCACCATCCCGATCGACACCTTGCCGTCGACGTCCATCCAAACCGACCAGAACCCGGCCTCGGGCGCACTGATTGCCTGACCGGCATTTTCGACCCAACCGTGAATATCGGCCTTGCCCCCCGCCACGTAGCCGGGTGTCTTGCCGGTGACCGGATCGGGAACCATGCTCCACGCGGCCGTGTTGATTGCGACGAGCGCATCGGATTGCGAAGCCAGCACCTTGGGAGCGGTGAGGGTGGTTTCCGCGGGGCCGGTGCCGTTGTGATCTTACGCCGCGACCACCGAAAACGACAAGCCCGGGTCGCGCAGGTCGATGGAAACAATATGGATTTGCAACGGACGGGGCGACGAACGGCTGAGGAAGGCGTACCGTACAGAAGTAGGCAACGGTCCGACAACCGGCGCCTGGGCCGAGGCGTTGCAGCCGGGCACGAACAGGGCAAGCGCGCACCCCACAAGCCGAGTTCCCCTACCCAGCCTGCCGGCAACACGCCCGCCAACAATCGGACCGCTCCGACCAATGTGTTTTTCCCGCATCACCCCCCGCCGATCGCGTGGTGACCAACGGTTCTCCGACTTTACTCCAAGCCACCCGCCCCAAAACCATCGGACCGGGGGATTGAAACGGCCACGACCTCGGTCGGGTGGTTCAACATATCGTTGCATTTTTTGGAAGCCCCCGATCCACCGTCAGTCGACAAACGCGAACTCGTTCGCACAGAGCAGGATATGGGCGTAGCGTGCCCATGTCCGTGCATCCGGATTTGGTCCGGGCTCCCGCCGGGCCGACGCCAGAAACCGTGTCCCGACACTGATTTCCGCGGAAGTCGCCGGGCGGCCGTAGAGCAGACGGTACGCCCAAGCGATGCGCGATGCATCGGACCCGGTCAATTTCACGAGTCGGTCGGCCAATTCCACCGCCCGATCCTGCACGAAATCGGCGTGCATCAGGTAGAGGGCCTGCGGCGCAACCAACGACTCTGTCCGACGTTCGACACCGTTGGTGGAGTCGGCCATGTCGAACAACGGGCCGAAACCGGTCCGGTCCGAGCGGATGCTCATGCAGTAGAGGGTGCGTCGTTGGTTGTCGAGGCCGCGCACGGCTTCCCCGCCGACCGTCGTGTCGAGTTTGCCCGACGCGGCGAGCAGGCTGTCGCGCAGGGCTTCGGCCGTCAGGCGGCGTCGGTTCTGTCGGTGCCAGAGTCGGTTCTCAGGATCGGTTTTCGCCGATTTGCTGGAACTCGGACGGCTCGACTGCATCCACGTGGCGCTGGTGAGGATCAGCCGGTGCATCTGCTTGATCGACCAACCTCGTTTCACAAACTCCGCGGCCATCCAATCGAGCAGTTCCGGGTGGGTCGGCTTTTCCCCGAGCGCGCCGAAATTGCTCGGAGTGCGGACAATCCCCTCGCCGAAGTGGTGTTGCCAAAGACGATTCACCAGGACACGGGCCGTAAGGGGATTTTTCGGATCTCCAAGCCAAGCGCCCAGTTCGAGTCGGCCGCTGCCGGCCTTGGGGCGGATCGGCTCGCCGCCGGTGAACAACGCTGGAACCCCGCGCGGGACCATGTCTCCGAGACGGTCGTATCGCCCACGGACATGCACCGCCACATCATGGACACCGGCATGTGGCGACTCCGGAACCCCGCCTTCCTGGGCGGCATTGGCCATCGCGATCGTGCCCGGCACCAGACGGCGCAGACGTTCGATGCGCGTGCGACGCTCACCGAGCTCGTTGCGCATGGCAGGTGGAAAATCGGAATCGGCAAGGGGTGAAAATGGTCCGTCGGGGCTCGGCGGCGCGGTGGCGAACGCAGTTGCGGCCGCGGGGATGTCACCGTTCGCAAACGCGGTCCGCACCGGTTCCGGCAACAGGCCACCCGGAATTCCCGCCGGGTCGCTGTAACGCCAGACCGCCGGATTACCGAACTGATCCGGCACAGGGTTGATTCCAGGACGTGCGACCGCATCCTCGGTCAGGTTCCAGCGCTTTCCCCCGGGTTGGCGGACGGTCAAGTCGATTTGGGTGGTGTCGCAGGAATACTCACCTTTGGGAAGGATCAGCAGTTCGATCTGGTCCCCGGGAACCACCGGCACCGATTTGAGCTCAGGCAAATCCACGGACGCCGAGCCGGCGTTGGGAATCTCGCCCTTCGCAAGGGTACGCAGACCAGACCCGCTGCGCAGGTTCACCTGCCACTCGACACCATTCCCGCACGCGGGATCGCCATCAGCCAGTTTGGCGTCCACCGCCACCACCCCGGACACCGGACTCACCCACCCCGCCGCCACGCCGTTGGTCGGGCTCGGATGCACCGACACCGACTTGGCCGGCAAGCGGAACGTCAGGATCTGACGGGCCTCGGTGCCCGAATTCACCAACTGGCTGGGAACGTCACGGGCCGCAGTGAACCCATCCACACCTTGGTTGCCCATGAATGCGCGCACCGGCTTTTCCAGCAGCGGATACCCGGCAAGTCCCAGGGCTTCTTTCCAACGACGCAGTGCCCACGGTTGCAGTCCCGTGGAGTCGCCACCGCGCAGGGCAGCAAGGTACTTGCCCACCGAAGGAGCCATCTCGAGCGCGACTGCCGTCCGCTTTTCCGTCATCCACTGGTTCAGCGACGTTTCCTCCCGGGCGAGTTCGGCCCGGGCCTGTTTCTGAGACTTCGTCTCGAGCGGGACGCGCAGGATGAGTTCGCCGGCACCCTTCGGAGTCAGTTTCGGAAGGATGTGGGTGCTGAAGAAAATCCCAGCCAAGGAGTAGTAGTCCTTGGTGGAGATCGGATCGAACTTGTGGTCGTGGCACCGGGCGCAGCCGACGGTTAATCCGAGGAACGCCTTCCCGACCGTATCCACTTGATCGTCCGCGATATCCGTGAGGATTTTGTCCTTGTCCGCATCACCGTTGCCCCAATTGCCGATCGCCAGGAAACCGGTGGCCACGGTCGATGCCGGATCGATGCCGCCGTCGGCGGCTGGCAACAGGTCTCCCGCCACCTGGTGCAGCAAGAAGGCGTCGTAGGGCATGTCGGAGTTGAACGCATTCACGACCCAGTCGCGGTAGCGCCATGCGAATGCGATGTCGCCCTCGCTGCCCACCCCCCGGGCGTCCAAGGAGTCGCAATAGCGCACCAGATCGAGCCAGTGACGTCCCCACGTTTCGCCGTAACGGGGGCTGGCCAGCAAGCGATCGACAACCCGTTCCCACGCGCCGGGCTGACGGTCGTTGACAAACGCGTCGACCTCGGCCGGGGTTGGCGGAAGGCCCGTAAGATCGATGCTGGCCCGCCTTATCAACGTCCGCCGATCCGCCTCGGGGGCCATTTCCAGTCCCTTGGCCTCGAGACGCGCGACGACAAAACGATCGATCGGATTGCGAACCCGGGATCCGGCCTTCACCTTCGGCAACGACGGACGAACAACCGGGCGCAACGACCACAATGGCGCCTTGCCTGCCGGCTTGGCGACCGCGGACGGCATCGGCGCCCCCGCCTTCGCCCAGAGGGTGAGGCTGTCGATCGCGGTCCGATCCATTTTCCCGCTCGGAGGCATCTTGATCTTGCCCGTATGCGCGACCGCGGCGGGAATCCGCAACGCCGCCGCGGCGGCTCCCGCGGGCGTGTCCAGACGCACCCCGCCCAGCTGCGTTGCCGCACCGTGGCACGACAGACAGTGTTCCGCCAAGACCGGACGCACAGTCCGTTCGAACTGCTCGACCGCCTGCGGGGACGGCGGGGCAGGAGCCTTGGGATTCTGCGATCCAAGCGCCAAAGCACCCAGCAACAGCGTTGTCGCCGAAGAAATCAGGTATCGGACCATGTTTGTCACCGTGCCTTGGATTCTACGTTCGCACAATCCGGCATGACAATGGCCTTTGCTACGACGTTTGCATGATCTTTTGAATCGAATGCCGATCGAGCCAATCGCCGTTTCCGCTCGCCGCGGTTCCAACAGCGCGCCTACTTGACCAGAAGCAGAATCAGCAAACCCAGCGCCAACACCCCGCCCAGTGTCGCCAGGAACCCGGCAATGCGGATGCGTTTGAGAAACCAGACCAACCCCAGTCCGCTCGCCGCCACGATTCCCAACGCGATTCCGGACACATCAATGACACGCGCCCAGCCACGTCCCGTACCACGCCCCTTGTGCAGGTCGTTGACAAACCCGAATGCGCCTTCGTCACCGACCCGGAGCATATATTCCCCGTCGGTACGCCGCATCACCGCGTCCGCGGTATACCCCGGGCCTTTCCAGACAACAGAACACTCGTTTTCATCGATACGGAACTCGTCCACCACACCCCGCAGCCCATGCTCGGCCCGGAGCCGTTCCGCCACGGCGAGTTTGTCGACCTCTGGATTGAGAAGACCAATCGGCAGGCTGCCCTCGCGCGAAATCTCACGCGCGGAGTCCGGGCCCCACTCCGGATGATTGAGGGTCACCCCGGTGACACTGAAAAACATCAGGGTCGCCATCGACGCCAGCGAGAGGTACGTGTGGAGCCAGCGGACCGCAGCATGAATTCGCAACGGAATCGGCCGGACCGACTTGGCAGCCCTCACTTGCGACGCCGGAATTCCACGGATGCCGAGGCGATTTCCGTGTTCTTTTCAAGGACGGTTCGGAATGGTTTGCCGGCAATTTCGATTGGCTGCCGGATCAACTGATACGAACCGTGTTCACGGGCCGCCTCGATACAGAGCACGTACCCCCCCTGAGAAACCGGTTTCTTGTTGTCGCCGTTCCCGTCCCAGGTCAGCGTGTACTTTCCCGGGTTGCGGGTCGGGGACGATACGGCATCCAACAAATCCATCGCTTCTTCGTTGCTCACGTACAGGTTCGCCCGGTGCCATCGTCGCAGATCCCGCAACCACTTCCAACCTTTGCGGGAGTTCATCAGCCACGCGGCCAGGGTGCGCACCGGTTTGCCTGCCGGATCCTCGATCCAGACAGCAACGTACGGGCGACGCCAAATCCCGCGGGCCGGTGCCGCGAGTTCAACGTCCACGACCAATTCGAACGACCGATCCCATGCCGGATCCGGCTTTTGCTTCATTTCCAATGCCTCTCCACAACGTTTTCCCAACCGGGACTCGCAATCCGTCGACCCGTATCGTCGATCAGGCAACACCCCGCATCCGATCGGTCGGCGAACCACCCCAGCGCAACCTCGGGTCCGGCAACCAGGCAGGCGGTAGACCACAGATCGGCCTCGGCGGCGCTTTGCGCCCACACGGAAGCAATTCCGCTCCATTGGGCGGGACAGCCGGTGCGTGGGTCCAAGACATGCCCCACCCACCGACCGGCGACCTCCGCCCCTCGACGTTGATTGCCGCTCGTGGCTACCGCGCCGATCAACCGCAATCGCTCACGGGGCACCGTGTTGTCGGAATCGTGCCCCGGCAACGCAACCCCGACCACCACCGGCTCGTCCCCGATGACGCGGATATCACCCCCGACGTTCACCACGATGCCGTGCACGCCGTCGACAGACAGTCCCCTGTCCGCCATCCGATCGACGATCCAACCCTTGGCGACCGCATCCAAACTCAACGGCAACGCCTCACGAACCACATCCCCGTCTTCCCGAATCGTCCACGGAGCGCGCGCCAATCGCTCCCGAACGACTCCCGCCAGGGATGGATCCGGGTTTTCGCCGCGGGACGCCGCCTGCCTCCACGAGGCCGAAACCGCCTCGATCCCGGGATGAAACATCCCGCCCGTTTGTCGCCAACCATCCTCAGCCAATACCAGAACTTCCCGCATCGCCGGCGACGGTGTCCATGGTCTCCCGGGATCAAGCGACATCCAAACCGAAAACTCGCTTTGGGGGTCCCGACGGTCGAACACCGAAGAAAACTCCCGTGCAGCGTCCAGGACAAGGGATTCCGCCCGCTCCACCGCGCCCGCCACACGCGTTCGGACCCCGAGCGCGAGCGATGTTCCCAGAACCTGTTCCCAGCGCCGCCAATGCCAGCGGGAACGGCGGAACGGGAACGACCAATGCACGGTCCCATTGTGATTCCGAAACGTTAACAAAACCTGAACCCGGACGTCCGCAGCGGGTCCCGGTAGCGGCTCGCGGTCCCGGAAGAAAACGCCCGCCGGGGCCACAGGGAAAGGAAAGCCTCGGCCACACGGGGAACGGTCCGGGCGGAGGAGCGGAACATGACGTGGGAACCGATCGCCGACGGGGTGTGGCGGGCGAAGGACAGCTGCAATGTCTACGCCGTACACGGTACCGACGGTCTGCTGCTGGTGGACGCCGGGACGTGCGCATGGCTCGGAAACCTATCGGAACTTCCCGGCAAACCAACCGCGCTCGCCTGCACGCACTATTTCCGCGACCACAGCGCCGGTGCATTGGATGCCGCGAACGCCGGAATTCCCATCTGGGTGCCGGAATACGAGGAAGCGATCTTCCGCGACCCCGCCCACCATTTCCTCCAGCGCGAGACCTACATTGTTTACGACAACATCTGGGACCTCTACGCACCGATCCGCCCCATTCCTGTCGCCGGCGTCCTGCGCGACCACGACCGAATCCGTGTGGGTGGGGTGGACATCGAAGTGCTGCCGCTGGCCGGCGCCACCCCGACCCAAATCGGCCTCGGCGTGGTGCTGCCATCCGGGAAACGCGCCCTTTTCTGCGCCGAAACCATCCATTCGCACGGCAAGGTTCCCCGCCTCGCGCCGCTCCAATACAACTACAACGACCTCACGGGCTCGCTTCAGGTGCTAGAGAGCATCCGCCTGGTCCGCGACTGGAAACCCGACATCCTGCTGCCGAGCCTGGGCGAGCCGATTACCGACGGAATTGGCGCAGCCCTCGACGCGCTCGAGGCCAATCTCAAGGATGCCATCGCCATCCGCCCCCCGGAATCCGCTGCGCTCGCGGTACTCGGCGACCACCCGCTGGTGCGCATCACCGACCACGTCTGGCACGATCCGGACAGCACTGCAAACACGACTTACATCATCAGCGAGTCCGGCAAGGTCCTGGCGATCGACTACGGCTACCACTCCCTGACCTGCCGGGCATGGTCGATGGTTTTCGAACCCGAGCGCCGCCGCGCCAAGCTGCACGGCCTCAAGGCACTCCAGGAACAGTTCGGAATCGACCGCATCGACACGGTCCTGGTCAGCCATTTCCACGATGACCATGTTTCCGGAATTCCCCTGCTGCAGCGACTCCACGGCACACGCTGCTGGGCCGCCGAGAACTTTGCGGACATCCTTGAACACCCCGAAGCGTCCGTGTTTCCCTGTACCTGGCCACAAGCCATCCGTGTCGACCGCCGACTCCCCCTCGGACAAACGTTCGAGTGGGAGGGAATTCCGTTCCATCTGCACCCCATGGACGGCCATACCCGCTTTGCGTCCCTGATCGGGTTCACCGTGGACGGCATCCGCTTCGCGCACACCGGAGACCAGTACTTTTTCTTCGGCGAAGGCGGATTCGATCAACAAAACCGACTCCAAAACCATGTCTACCGGAACGGAGCGACACTCGACGGCTACCGAGTCAGCGGAGAGTGGATGCACCGATGGCGCCCGCAGATCGTGGTCCAAGGACACCAGCCCGCCTTCCACACCGACGACGCATTCTTCCGGCATGTCGCCGATTGGAATCAGGATTACGAAGCCCTCCACCGGAAATTGATGCCTCTCGACGAAAACGAAGCCCATTTCAACCTGGATTCCTGGGGCGGATGGATCTGGCCGTACCGGACCATGGCGAAAAGTGGACAGCCGTTTACGGTCAGGGCAACCGTCCGCAATCCGTTTCCGCACAATTCCCGGCTCCGGGTTCGCTTGACCGGACCCGACGGCTGGGTTGGCGAAGCGATCGAGGTCGAGGCCGAGCCTCGCGCGGAGGTTGCGGTCGACTTGAGCCTGACCCCAACCGGCCCGGGACTACGTATCCCGTTCGCGGTCGAACTCATCGCCGACGACCAACCGTTCGGTCAGGTCGGCGAAGCGCTGGTCAGTGTCGATCAGGAGAGTTTTTGAACGTTTTCGAATGCAAACGCAATCCCGGTTGATGCCGGGAACATTGCCCCCCCAAGGAAATCGCCTCCGGATCGGCCAACCCCGGTCCACCGTAAACTGTTTGAGCAACATCCCCAGCAACGGAGCCCCATCGCATGCCTTTTCGTAACACTGTCACCCACCGATTCCTCGCCTGCGGAACCCAGACCCGGATTGTCGAAGGCGACGGCCGCATTTCGTGGACGTATCCGCTCGGAACCCGCGACGGTTTTGTGCTCCCGAGCGGCAACCTGTTGCTGGCGATCACCCGGGGTCAGCCTGGTTTTCCCAAAGGCGGAATCCGCGAAATCACCCCCGACGGCAAGGTGGTCCTCGAGGTGCAGGGCACCCAGGATGAAGTCGACACCGCCCACCGCATGCCCGGAGGCCATACCGTCTTCACCGAAGCCGGTCCCAAGCCGCGGCTGGTGATTGTGGACAAACGGGGTCGCGAGACCGGTGGCTTCGAATTGCCGTCCCAGCGCGGCAACACGCACATGCAACAGCGCATGACCCGCTGCCAGATCGACGGCCATTTCCTGGTGCCGCACCTGCTCGACCGCATCATCCGGGAGTACACCGCCGACGGCACCGTTGTGTGGGAAGCCAAGACCCCCCACATGCCGTTCACCGCCATCCGACTGCCCAACAACAATATCCTCGCCGGCTGCACCCACGGCAACCTGGTGGTCGAACTCGACCGACGTGGACGCATTGTCTGGTCGCTCGAAAACAAGGATCTGCCCAGCCCCACGCTCAAGGACTGCTGCGGAGTCC
>CAZYBA010000101.1:3919-9559 GCA_964646105.1 uncultured Armatimonadia bacterium | reverse complement strand
CGAGGACCGCCGCTCCATTAATCCGCTTGCGCAGGCGGTCGACGGGGCACCGGTGGTGTTTCGCGCGGTGGTCGGGGAGGTCGAGTCCCGGCGGATTCGGCGCGGCCTGTATTTAGTGAAGGTTTCTGTCGACGACGGGTCGGGCGCGGACGCGTCCTTGGTTTTCTTCAACCTGCCGTCGTTGTCGGGGCGGTTCCGCGGACTGGCCGGCAGCGAGATCTTGGGTTACGGGACTGTCCGTCGCAGAGGGAAGCGGGTCGATGTTTCCGCGCCAGAGTGGGAGCCGGTCGGCGACGAGGACGGTGCCGGCGGGGATTTCGGGAAACTGGTTCCCGTTTACCCGTTGGTCGAGGGTCTGACGCAGCAGCGGATGCGTAGCTGGGTACGTTGGGCGCTCGAACGTGTCCTTCCGTCGTTGCCGGATGCGGTCCCCGCGGATCTGTTGGACAAGCGCGCGTGGGGCGGCATCGCTGACGCATTGGTTCAGTTCCATTTTCCGGACAGTCCGGACCAGAACGCCCGGGCCCGCAGGCGCCTCGCCTACGAGGAGTTGCTCGGGACCTTGCTTCTGTTGGAGCGGGCACGTGCCGCCGCACGTCCGGGAGCGTCCTGCAGCATGCCGGGGTGGCGGGCTGCTGTGGATGGGTTCTGGTCTCGGTTTCCCTATCCGCCGACCGGTGCGCAGCGGCGTGCTTCGGAAGAGATCGGCGCCGATCTGGGGGGGGGGCGCCCGATGCAGCGTCTACTCCAAGGCGATGTGGGCTCGGGAAAGACCGCGGTGGCGATGTCGGCGATGGTGGTTGCGGCCCAGCACGGTTTTCAGAGTGCGTTGATGGCCCCGACGGAAATCCTGGCCAACCAGCACCTGCATTCGGTTCGGCCGTTGCTGGAGGAGATGGGATTTCGGGTCGATTTGCTGACGGGCTCGCGACCCGAGGCGGAGCGTCGCGCTGTGCGGGAACGTCTTGCGTCCGGGGAGTGCCGTGTGGTGGTGGGGACCCACGCGTTGCTGCAGGAGGCCGTGGCATTTCGCCGGCTTGGATTGGTGGTTGTCGACGAGCAGCATCGGTTCGGGGTGATGCAGCGGGCGATGTTGACGGCGAAGGGCGAGGGGACACCTCCGCATGTGTTGGTGACGACTGCGACTCCGATTCCGCGAACGTTGACATTGAGCCTGTACGGTGACTTGGAGGTGTCGGTTTTGGACGAACTGCCACCGGGTCGCCGTCCGGTGCGGACCCATTGGAAGCCGCGCGCGTCACGCGAGTCGGTGTATGCGGGGGTGCGTACATTGCTCGACGAAGGCAGGCAGGCCTACGTTGTGTGTCCGGTGGTGGAGGACGATCCGGATTCGGGTCTGAAGGCGGCCACGGCGCTCCATGCGGAGTTGGGGGCGGGGGTGTTGTCCGGTTACGAGTCGGTTCTGGTCCACGGGAAGTTGCCGGAGCCGGTGCGTCGCGACGCGATGGAGCGATTCCGGCGCGGCGAAGTCGCGGTGATGGTGGCGACCACGGTGATCGAGGTGGGTGTGGATGTCCCGAATGCGGCGGTGATGGTGGTGGAGGATGCCGATCGGTTCGGTCTGGCGCAGTTGCATCAGCTGCGGGGGCGTGTTGGCCGCGGCGGGCATGCGTCGTTTTGTGTCCTGCTCAGTGACGCCCCGACGGATGACGCTCGGTCTCGAATGGAGGCCATGGTGTCGCTCGCCGACGGTTTTTCCATCGCGGAGGAAGATTTGCGGCTACGCGGTGCCGGAGAGTTTTTCGGGGTTCGGCAGTCGGGAACCCCGCCGCTGCGATATGCCCGGCTGCCTGAGGACATTGATTTGATGGAGTGGGCGCGGGACGATGCCCGCGAGTTGCTGCGACGGGACCCCGATATGGAACGGGACGCGCATCGGTTGCTCGCGGAGGCCGTTCGCCGTCGTGAACTTGCTGTAGAATTGCAGGCATCGGCATGACATCTCCTCGCATTGCGGTGTACCCCGGTTCGTTCGATCCGGTCACCAACGGCCATCTGGATGTCATCGCGCGCGCTTCCCGTTTGTTCGACCGGGTTGTGGTGGCGGTGGGGCGCAACTCCGGCAAATCGGCGTTGTTCACGGCCGACGAACGTGTTGAGTTGTTGCGGGAATCCTGTCGGCCCTACCCCAACGTGGAGCCCGTTTCGTTCTCGGGGATGTTGGTTGAGTACGCACGTTCGCGGGGTGCGTCGGTGTTGATCAAGGGCCTGCGTGCCATCTCGGATTTCGAATACGAGTTTCAGATGGCGCTGGCGAACCGGCATTTGGCGCCTGACATCGAGACGATGTTCTTGATGACGTCGGCGGAGTACCAATTCCTTTCCTCGTCGATTGTCAAGGAAATCGCCAGGGTCGGGGGGGATGTCGGGCCGTTGGTGCCGGAAGTGGTGGCGCAACGACTCGCGCGTTGGCGTTTGGATCAATCGGTAGCATTGTCATGAGGAGCCTTGTGCATTAGTGGATACGTTCCGTTATCTCGAACGCATGGAAGAGTTGGTGGAGAATTCCAAGAAATTCCTTGGTTTTTTCCGCTTCGACGACGAGGAGTTCTACATGCTCGTCCAGCAGGCGCGCGCGTCGTTGCCCGAGGACCTGCGTCGTGCCGGTGCGATCTCGGACCGCAAGGACGAGATCCTGATGGCTGCGCAGAGCGAGAGTGAGCGGAGATTGGACACGGCCCGGCGCAGTGCGGCCGACCTGCGCAACGGGGCGGAGTCGGAAGCGCAGGCGGTGTTGAACGCGGCGCGCGGCGAAGCGGAGCGCCTGTTGGCGACCGCCCGCGAAGAGGCGTCGCGCATTGTTTCCGAATCCGAGGTCGCCAAGTTGGCGCAGGTGCAGGCGCGGGGCATTGTGGCGGGCGCCGAGGCCGATGCCGCGGCGATTCGTTCGCAGGCCCAGGGCTACGTGGACGACATGCGTGCCGGTGCGGACGAGTATGCGCGCGAGACCCTGGCGAAGCTGGAGCAGGTGATCGGGGATACGCAGTTGCAGTTCGATGAGCGGGTTGCCAGCGTGCGTCGCGGGGTGCAAATGGGTCGTCAAGCGCTTGATCCGACGGTGCCGGGAACCGGTCCGGTGCGTGGGACGCGCGACCCGAATGTGACGGTCGGATTTTCGGCGTCCGGTCGGTCCTGACGTTGTCCTTCGGGCGGTAACTCCCGTGATATAAACGGGGTATGGCTACATCCCGACTCGGCTACTTATCGGACCGCGGTCCGGAGGGGCGCAAGGCGGGCGCGAACCGGGGAGCCGGGGGCGCGCATCGCAATGTGCCGTCACCGGCATCGAACGGTGTGCCGGGCCCGGAGGCGCGTCGCATCGATATCGGCGAGGTTATCCGTACGACCGGGATGCGTTATCAACACGTGTTTTCGGTGGTTCCCGACCCCGAGCTGGACGATCCGGAATTGGCGTCCGGAATACCGACCACGGGTGATTTTGTGCTCTCCAACACCGGGGCTGCATTGCTCCTGCGCGGAAAGGGTGAGGGGGCGTTCCGGCTGACCTGCTCCCGCTGTCTGGTCGATTTCACCCAGCCGGTGGAATTCGAGTTGGCCGAAGAATTCGACTTGGTCGCCGAAAACGGTCCCTACCAGCAGGAGGAGGTCCGTGCGGTGGATGCCAACGACACGGCGCCCGTGGTGGAGGGGGCCATCCTGGATGTCGGTGAGTTGTTGCGCCAGAGCCTCTGGTTGGCGGCACCTCTGCAGCCCTTGTGCAGTCCCGATTGTCCCGGCCTCGCCGGCGAACCTTCGGAGCCACCGTCCGATGTCCATCGCCCGCTGGCAGGCCTTGCCGACCTGCTTCGCGATCAGGCTCCCGGCTCGGAAGCCTAGCATTCCCCCGGATTTCGCGGTATAAACACCATCTTGTGGAACCGCGCCGGAATCCCGGTGCGGTTTGTCATGCCAAACGTTAGGAATTTGGAATCATGCCTCTGCCGAAACGACGCCATTCCAGCACCCGCCAGGCCAAGCGTCGCACCCATTACAAACTCACGCCTCCCACGTTGACCACCTGCAAGCGTTGCAGCGCGGCTGCGCAGGCGCATCACATTTGTGCTTCGTGCGGCTACTACAACGGTCGCCAGTGGTACGCGCCGAAGTCCGAAGTCACCGACTGACAACCCTCCGAGGATCTCCCCGTTTGATTTCCGTTTCCGTGGATGCGATGGGTGGCGACCATGCCCCAGGCGAGATAGTCGCCGGGGCGGTTCGTTTCCTACGCGACGGTGGTTCGGATGCGGAGGGTGTCCGTCTGCTGCTGGTCGGCGACCCGGGCGCGATCCGGACGGCTTTGGCCGATCATGGTGCTTCTGAAGACGATCGTCTGGTGATTGTTCCTGCTTCCGAAGTGGTTGCGATGGACGAGCATCCCATGGAGGCGGTTCGCCGAAAACCCGGGTCGTCGTTGTGTGTCAGCGCGCGCTTGGTCGGCGACGGTACTGCGTCGGCGACCGTGTCCGCGGGAAACACCGGGGCCTGCATGGTTGCGGCGATTCAGCTGATCGGACGCATTCCGGGAGTTTCCCGGCCGGCGATCGGCACCGCCGTGCCTGTCATGGGCGGCACCACGTTGGTGGTGGACGCCGGGGCGAATGTGGACTGCCGGTCTTCCCACCTGGTCCAGTTCGCGGTGCTTGGGTCGCTCTACGCCCAAGCGGTCATGGGTATCCCGGAGCCGAAGGTTGGGATTCTTTCCAACGGCGAGGAAGCGGCTAAGGGCAACGAATTGGTCAAGGAGACCCGGCCGCTGCTCGAGCAATCCAATCTTCGCTTCGTAGGTTCCATTGAGGCCAACCATCTCATGGAAGGTGAGGCTGACGTGGTCACCTGCGACGGGTTTGTCGGGAATGTGTTCTTGAAGTCGATCGAGGGCATGGCGCGTCTTGCGCTTTCCGTGGTCGGGGATTGCGCTCGTGCCGCCCCGGAGAATGCGGGGATTGCGGACGCTGCCCGGGCATTGTTCAAACGGGTCGACTACTCCGAGTACGGAGGGGCTCCGTTGTTGGGCATCCGCGGAGTGTCGATCATCGCCCACGGACGTTCCAAGGCACCGGCGATGCGCAACGCGATCCGGGTTGCCGCCCAGGCGGCGAAGGCCGATTATGTCTCGCGTGTCGAGGCGGCATTTGCCGGCCAGAAGGAATCCGCGTGAGCGTACCTTTGCTGCGAGGCGCCTGCATACGCGGAGTCGGTATGTCGGTTCCATCCCGTGTGGTCACCAATTCCGACCTGGAGTCGATGGTCGACACGACGGACGAGTGGATTGTCACCCGGACCGGTATTCGTGAACGACGTATCGCGTCTGTCGACGAGGCGACGTCGGATTTTGCGACGGGGGCTGCGTTGGCGGCGTTGGGCGACGCCGGGCTGACGATTGCCGATATCGACATGATCGTTGTGGCCACGTGCACGGGTGACACCAACTCGTTGCCCGCCACGTCGGTGTATGTTCAGGATCGTCTGGGTGCGAAGGGGATTCCTGCGTTCGACATCGCGGCGGCCTGTTCGGGATTTGCGTATGGTCTCGATCTTGCCCACCAGTTCATTGCGACCGGTCGTTGCAACCGGGTTCTGCTGATCGGCGCGGAGACGATGTCGCGGGTGGTGGACTGG
>CAZYBA010000101.1:3559-3894 GCA_964646105.1 uncultured Armatimonadia bacterium | reverse complement strand
CGTGCTTTTCGGCGACGGCGGCGGCGCGGTGGTGGTTGAGCCGTGTGCGTACGGCAGTGGGATTTTGGCGTCCGTGTTGGGGGCCGATGGTGCCGGGGCGTGCTTGCTGACGGTTCCCGGGGGTGGGACGCGCATGCCGTTGACCGAACAGGCGATCGCCGATCGGAAGCAGTTTTTGTACATGGACGGCAAGAAGGTGTACGTTTTTGCCACGGAGATCATGGGTACGGCGGCGCTTGCGGCGCTGGACCGTGCCGGATTGACCGTGGACGATGTGGATTTGTTTGTTCCCCATCAGGCCAATATACGAATCATCAAGGCGGCGTCCGAGCGCA
>CAZYBA010000101.1:2995-3483 GCA_964646105.1 uncultured Armatimonadia bacterium | reverse complement strand
CTGGGGCGCGAATGTGATGCGCTGGTGTGCGGGAGGTTGCGCGTGATTGCGTTTGTCTTCCCGGGGCAGGGATCCCAAACGGTCGGGATGGGACGTTCCCTGTACGAGGCGAATACGGCAGCGCGTCAGGTGCTTGAGCGTCTGGATGCGGAAATGGCAGGAACCCTGCTGCCGTTGTGTTTCGAAGGTCCGGACGAGGCGCTCAAGGATACGCGCAATGCGCAACCGGCGATTTTCGCGGTCTCGTGTGCGGCGCTCGCTGCGGTGCGTTCCACAGGGATCGATGCCGATTTCGTGGCTGGTCATTCGATCGGGGAGTACGCGGCGCTTGTGGCGGCGGGGGTCGTCGACGAAGTCGAGGGCTTGCGGGTCGTGCGGGTGCGTGCGGATGCGATGGCTGCGGCCGCGGAGCGTTCTCCCGGCACGATGGCCGCGGTGCTCGGTCTTGATGCGGCTGTGGTCGATTCGGTGTGTTCGGGGATTTCGGG
>CAZYBA010000101.1:0-2985 GCA_964646105.1 uncultured Armatimonadia bacterium | reverse complement strand
GGGCGTGGTTGGCGCGGCCAACTTGAATTGCCCCGGGCAGATCGTGATCTCCGGGGAATCGGCGGCGGTTGCCGAAGCGTCGGAATTGTTGAAGGCGGCTGGTGCGAAGCGTGTGGTGCCGCTGGCGGTGAGCGGCGCATTTCATTCGCCGTTGATGCAGTCCGCTGCCGAAGTGTTGTTCGCGCATTTGGAGAGTTTGAAGTTGGGACCGGCGCGGATTCCGGTGGTGGCCAATGTCACGGCCGATTTCGAGACCGATCCTTCGGAGATTGTCTCGAATTTGGTGGCTCAGGTGCCAGGGCGGGTTCGCTGGACCGAGACGGTGGAGCGGTTGGTGGCTTCTGGTTGCGACCGTTTTGTGGAGTGTGGAGCCGGCACGGTGTTGTCGGGTCTGGTCCGCAAGACGGCGCCGGGAGTTTCGGTGGTGTCGGTGGGCGATGTCGAGTCGCTGGCCAAGTTGTCGGAAGGGGTATCGGCGTGAGTCTTTCGCTCGAGGGCAAGGTGGCTTTGGTGACGGGAGGCTCGATGGGCCTCGGCCTCACGTTCAGTCACGGAATCGGCTACGGCATCGCGGTCGCTCTGGCTGCGGCGGGTGCGGATGTGGCGATAACGGCGCGTACGAACATTGCCGACGCCGAGGCGGTTGCCAAGGCGGTTGAGGCGTTGGGGCGCCGCGGGCTGGCGTTGTCCTGCGATGTGGCCGATGCGGCGTCTGTGGACGCGTTGTTCAAGAGCGTGGATGCGGCGTTCGGCCAGATTGATATTTTGGTCAACAACGCGGGAATCACCAAGGATACGTTGCTGCTGCGCATGAGCGAGGAGCAATGGGACAGTGTCCTGGACAGCAATTTGAAGGGGACATTCCTGTGCACCAAGGCGGCGTCGAAACGGATGCTGTCACGGCGCACCGGGCGGATTGTCAATATAACGTCGGTCAACGGTTTGGTGGGCAGTCCCGGCCAGGCGAATTATTCGGCGTCGAAGGCGGGCATGATCGGATTCACGCGGACGGTCGCCAAGGAGTTGGCGGGTCGCGGGATCACGGTGAACGCGGTGGCGCCCGGATTTATCGACACACATATGACTTCGGGATTCGACGGGGAGGCGCGGGACACCATCCTGTCGAAAATTCCCCTCGGACGATTTGGTTCGGTGGAGGATATCGGTGCGGCGGTGGCGTTTCTAGCCTCCGACGCGGCGTCTTACATCACCGGGCAGGTGTTGACGGTCGACGGGGGGTTGACCGTTTGACAGATGCGGCGACCGGGTCGCCGGAAATACCCCTTTGCAGGAAGGAAAGCCATGTCTACGTTTGATCGTGTGAAGAAGGTTGTTGTCGAGAAGTTGGAAGTCAGCGAGGACGAAATCACGTCCGAGGCCCGTTTCATCGACGACTTGGGTGCGGACTCGCTCGATATGGTCGACTTGGTGATGGCGATCGAGGCGGAGTTCGATATCGAAATCCCCGACGAGGACACCGAGAAGATTGTGACGGTCGGCAACGCGGTCGAGTACATCGACTCGAAGTCGTAAGTCTGCGGGAGCGTACAACCCCTCCTGTCCGGTAACGTTCAGGGGGGGAGATCATTATGAGAGACAAGCGAATTGTTGTCACCGGTCTTGGGGCGGTTACCCCGGTGGGTGTCGGCAAGGACAACTATTGGTCGGCGTTGCTGTCGGGCGTCTCCGGAATCGGTAGGATTTCCCTGTTCGATCCGGAAGCGTTCGATGTCAAGATTGCCGCGGAAGTCAAGGACTTCGATGTCACCCGTTGGGTCGACCGCAAGGACGCCCGCCGGATGGATCGGTTTGTCCAATTCGGTGTGGCCGCCGCGCTCGAGGCGATCTCCGACGCGAATCTGGCGATCACGGAATCGAATGCCCATCGGGTGGGTGTGTTGGTGGGATCGGGTATCGGCGGTCTGTCGACTCTCGAGGAGCAAATTCGGAATCTGGTGCTGCATGGCCCGTCGCGGGTCTCGCCGCTCCTGATCCCGATGATGATCGCCGACATGGCGTCCGGGCACATATCGATTCTCACCGGCGCGAAAGGTCCCAACTCGACGGTTGTCACCGCGTGTGCGACCGGCGCCCATGCCTTGGGCGACAGCCTCGAGATCCTGCGTCGTGGTGCGGCCGATGTCATGATCGCGGGTGGCACCGAGGCTGCGATCACGGCCACCGGAGTCGCCGGCTTCGGCAACATGAAGGCCATGACCTCCAAGTTCAACGACGACCCGCAACGCGCGTCACGGCCCTTCGATGCCGAGCGCGATGGATTCGTCATCGGCGAGGGAGCGGGGGTGTTGTTGCTCGAAACCGAGGAGCATGCCAAGGCCCGTGGGGCGCGGATCTACTGTGAATTGGCGGGCTACGGCATGAGCGGGGACGCGTACCACATGACCCAACCTGCGCCGGGCGGCGAAGGAGTGGCTCGGGCGATGCGTGCCGCGCTCGCCGACGCCGGAGTGTCGCCGTCGGAAGTCGGGTATGTGAACGCCCACGGAACGAGCACGCCGCTCAACGACAAAAACGAGTCGGCGGCGCTCAAGGAAGTTTTTGGCGAGCACGCGTACAAGTTGGCCGTGTCCTCCACGAAATCGATGACCGGTCATCTTCTCGGGGGTGCGGGGGGAATCGAGGCGGTCGCCGCTGCGTTGGCGTTGCAGACCGGCAAGATCCCGCCGACGATGAATTACGAGAATCCGGACCCGGATTGCGATCTAGACTATGTCCCGAACCAAGCGCGGGACGCTCAGGTGGAGGTCGCGGTTTCCAACAACTCGGGCTTCGGCGGTCACAATGCCGTCGTGGTGTTGCGTCGTTGGCATGGCGGCTAGCCGGAGGTTGGTTCCGATACCAGAACGGCCCGCGGGAGCGATTCCTGCGGGCCGTTTTGTTTTGATTGCGAGTCTGGTGGAGATCGGTTGTGTCGCGGAGTTGCCGGTCTACTTCGCCTTCGACGCGCTGTCGATGGCGGCGTCG
>CAZYBA010000100.1:0-9578 GCA_964646105.1 uncultured Armatimonadia bacterium | reverse complement strand
CCACCCGATCGCACGCGGCGCGTGCAGGACATCGTAGTCGCAGAAGGCGAGCAGGGCACTTGCGACAATCGGTCCCAACGTCAAAAGGACGAAACCGACAATCCACGGTCCCGCCATGAGGTATCCGGCGAGCGCTTCCCGACGTGCCATCCGCGAATGCCGCACCGAATTCCAACCACGGTAGCCGGCAATCCCGAGCGCAAGCGCCAGGATTCCACCGATCACCGCCACCGGAACCGTCGGGTTGAACAGTGGCAACCGGCTGCGCTGCTCGGCCTTGTCAAGCGCCTTCTGAACGATTACCTGCTGTTCCGAGAGCGCGTCCTTCGGGGACAACTGCTTGAGGGCAGCGCGCTCCATCGCCCGCACATGGGCGTCCCACAGCGTCTGCCCGACAAACGTCACCGGCCGGTAATTGGCCTTGGGCAGAATGTCGATGTACGCCTTCTGGGCTTCGCGCAACCGATCCAGCAGCGGTGGGAATTCCCGCAGCAGCATCCGATTGATCTTCTCGTTGGCGGTCAATGTGAAAACGTAGGGCCGTCCGATCTTCTCGTTGTAGGCTTTTTGCTCGCGGTTGTAGATGCGGTACGCTTCCTCGCTCTGCATGAAACGGATGAACCGCCAGGCAATCTCAGGATTGGCGGCACCGTTGGGGATGGCGAAGGAGAATCCACCCGTCCAGGTCATATCAGGGTCCATTCCCTGGAATCGGCCTTCCCCGCGGACCCGGGCCGCCGGCACGGGCGGAGGAGCCACGCCGAACTCGAGGTCGGGTGCGTAACGCGCAATGTTCGGAATAACCCAGGATCCGTGGATCACCATTCCGATCTTCCCGATGAAGAACGGGTCCTGCTCGCCCCCTTGGAAACCGGATGCAAACACATTGACCGCGTTGTATCCACCCGCGTCGTCGTAGAGTTGCACCAGAAACTCGAGCGCCTCCACATTCTCGGGGGCGTCCAACGTACAGGTCTTGCCGTCGGCGGTCATGAACGAACCGCCGTTCATCCACGAGTAAATGTAAAACCAGGAGTTGCCGTAGGCGGCGAGGTGCGGAACGTATCCGATGCGCTTGAAAGTTCCGTCTTCGTTTCGGGCGTTGATTTTCCTAGCCATCTCCCGCAGCTCTTCCCAAGTGCGCGGCGGCTTTTCCGGATCCAGTCCGGCGTCCCGGAAGACTTTTTTGTTGTACATCAACATCCGGTCGTCGATACCGGTGGGAATGGCGTAGACCTTGCCTTGATACAGAGCCTCGTTCCAAGCCGCGGAATAAAAGTTCTCCTTCCGAATCGCGTCGGGACCTGTTTCCTTAGCCAGAAAATCGTCCAACGGCATGAACGTCCCCCGGCTCGCCCAGTCCCCGACCGTGAATCGGTCCTGAACGATGACATCGGGCGGGGCACCCCCGACGATGCTGGTCATCAACTTCTGCGGGTTCATCTTCCCGGCTCCAACCGAAAGGTTGGAAACATCGACATCCGGATTGCGGCGCTCAAACTCCGCGATCTGGGCATCCAATCCCGCGGTTTCCTTACCCGACTGCAACCCCCATACCACCAGTCTGGTACGACGTTTTCCGGTCGGGTCGGCATGTACCGAGGACGGCCAGCAGATCAACATGGCCAAGAGGGCGGCGAAAACAGCGGTGTTTCGGCTCCGGACTGAAAAAATCAATGGAAGAACTCCTTAGGTGAGCCATTTTAGACTTCCCCTGCAGGGGGCGTCAAGACAGGTAGAATCCGGTCGTGGAAGTGCTTGACGACTGGCATCGATGGTCCGGGGAATGGTGGAGCCCGCGTGACTGGAAGTCGATGCCGGATGCCGCCAAGCGGGTGCGCCAGGTTTTGGGCGACCACCCCCTCCCCGACCTGTCGTTCCTGATACCGCCCCTGGAAGAGACCGTCCGGGACGCCACGCGATTGCCCTGTCCTCTGACCGATCAGACTCCGGTTCAAAGGGAATTGATCCTGGTGGCGGACGGTAGTTGGGATGCGATCCGGGTCTGGCAAACGGCGTATTCCTTGGGACTGCGGTGGGGAAATCTCGACCTCTTCCATTGGCAATGCCCACGCCGACTCAAAACGTGGTTTTGCGTACACCGCCTTGAAGAACCCGCTGGTTTCCTACCCGAACGAGCCCTCGAGGGGGATCGGATCCGTGGATTGGTATTCCTCCAGGAGAACGAAGCGCGCGCCGATGCCGCGGCGGCCTGGGACCGACTCCTGTTGGCTGCCGCCGCATGGGTCCGCGAATTGGGAGGACGCCCCATCGACCGTTCGGGCCAACCGATCCATCCGTGGTCCGGGCGTCTTCCGTGAGCCCGTTCGCGCGTTGCCGATTTCGATTGACCCAATCCCGCTCAAACCGAAACGCGCTTCGGACGATAAACTAGGCCGTGTTCTCCGCCATCGCCGGGAAAGGCGCCGCCTGCCGATGATCGGCGTGCTTGACTCCGGTATCGGTGGCCTCTCGGTCGTGAACGCACTGTGGCGCCGCCGGCCGTCCGCCGCCCTTGCCTATATCGCGGACACCGCCCACCTGCCCTACGGCGACTCCCCTGCCGAGGCGATCCGCGAATGGACACTGGAGATGGCGCGCTTCCTGTGCGACCAGAATCCCGTTTCTGTTCTGGTGGTTGCCTGCAACAGCGCCACCGCTGCGGCAGTCGAGTCGTTGCGCGACACAGTACGCATGCCCGTTGTTGCCATCGAGCCCCCCGTCAAACCCGCCGTCGCGATGAGTCGCACCGGCACCATCGGGGTTTTGGCAACCCGGCAGACTTCCGACAGCCCTCGGTTGCGCTCGCTGATCGCAACCCACGCGAACGGGTGCGGTGTTGTCGTGGAACCCTGCCCGGGATTGGCAGAATCGATCGAGGCGAATTACCCGGACGACCGGTCCATCCTGCCCATACTGACGGAAAAAATTGCTCGTTTGCGGGAATCCGGCGCGGATGTCGTGGCGCTGGGGTGCACACACTACTCCTTGGTGGCCAAGACAATCCAAGACATCGCGGCGGATACGATGACCATCGCGGACCCGGCGGACGCCGTCGCGCAACGAGTTCTCGCATTGGCACCCGATACACCCACCGGCAATGTTCGATGGATGGCAACGTCCGACTCCGAGGCACTGGCGCGCGCGGCTGGCGCACTTTTCAACACATCGGTGAACGTCCATCGATTGCGATGGGATGAAGGGAGATTGATTGGGTATGCAGAGGATTGACGGACGGGGTGCGCTGGATCTGCGCCCCTGCACGATGGAACGCGGGATCATGAAGTTCGCGGAAGGCTCCTGCCTCATCACGATGGGCGACACCCGGGTGATCTGTACGGCGTCGGTGGACGAACGGGTTCCGTCGTGGATGAAAGGCCAGGGAAGCGGATGGGTGACTGGCGAGTACGCCATGCTGCCCCGCTCGGGACGGGACCGCAATGAACGCGATCGCCTGAAACCCAACGGACGGACGATAGAGATCCAACGACTCATCGGGCGCAGCCTCCGGGCGGTGGTCGACATGAAGGCCCTCGGCGAACGGACCATCACCCTCGACTGCGACGTCATGGGCGCGGACGGCGGAACCCGATGCGCCGCGATCACCGGAGCCTATGTCGCCTTGCGTGACGCCTTGGAGACACTTTCCCTCAAGCGCAACCCGTTGACCGACTCGGTCGCCGCGGTGAGTGTCGGAGTCGTGGCGGGCGCGGAACTGCTCGACCTCTGCTACCACGAGGACTCCCGCGCGCAAGTGGACATGAACGTTGTCGCGACCGGGACCGGCAAATACATCGAGGTGCAAGGAACCGCCGAGGGAGCGCCCTACGATCGGAACCGTCTGAACCGACTCCTCGATGTCGCCCAAGTGGGCCTCGACGTGTTGTTCCGCAAACAAGGCGAGGCTTTCGGGGACGTTCGTTGACCATCGTCCTCGCCACCACCAACCGTCACAAGATCGACGAAATGGCCGCCCTGATGGATGGCAGCGGCGTGGAACTGGTCGGCTTGGATCAATTCCCGCCCGTACCCGCACCGGAAGAAAACGGGGCGACGTTCGCCGAAAACGCACGGATCAAGGCGGTCGCCTACGCGAAGGCTACCGGACAGTGGGCGTTGGCCGACGACTCCGGAATCTGCATCGACGCACTGGATGGCGCACCGGGAATCCATTCCGCCCGCTGGGCCGGTCCCGGGTCGGGCGCAACAGACTGGATCGACAAAACTCTCGGGTTGCTGGCAGGCATACCTCCGGACCGACGCGGAGCGCGTTACGTTTGTGCCATCTGCCTGGCCCGCCCCGACGGTTCCGTTGCAGTGGAGACCGACGGGGTTTTCGAGGGGCGCATTTCAGACGGGCCGGACGGCAATGGCGGCTTCGGGTACGACCCGATTTTCCTGATCGGCCCCGACCACACGCGGACCGCAGCCCGCCTGACTCCCGAAGAGAAGAATCGCATCTCCCACCGAGGAATCGCAACTCGGAAATTGGTCGCGCGGTTGGCATCGCCCGACCTCGATTCCGGGCGTTCCGCGTTGTGAAAGTCTGCATCGATCCGGGACACCCGTCCGAATCGGGACTGGGGTGCCACGGCAGGCGCATCGACGAAGTCGACTTGGTCTGGCAACTTGCCAGGCGATTGAAACCCAGGTTGGAGCGTGAATCCTTCGCGTGCCGTATGACCAAGCATCGGGCCCGGGAGCGGGTATCCAATCGTCGTCGGGCACAGATCGCCTCCGAGTTCAATGCCGACCTGTTGCTGCGCCTGCATTGCGACGCGAATTCGGGCAGCGGATTCGCGCTTTACTTTCCGGACCGGCCGGGGCGAACACCGGAGGGATTCGTCGGTCCGTCCAAACGCGTCTGCCGTGAATCGCGCGAAGCCGCCCGTTCGTTCCACAAGGCATTCGCCAAAATACTTGCCGGTCTATTGGAGGACAACGGCGTGTTGCCCGACACGTGCACCGCCATTGGCTCGAAACAAGGGGCGTTGACCGGTTCCATCCACGCCACACAAGCAGTCGTTCTCGTGGAGATCTGCGTCCTCACCAATCCCGACGACGAGGATAAACTCCTGTCGAAAGCGGGATTCGAGCGGGTTGTCGAAGCACTGGCGGCCGGTTGTCGCGCCGTCGTCGCCGATCGGCAGGGTCAGGACCTCGGTTCGAATCCGAAGAACCGGAGCGTGTCTGGGAGATGGGAGTCCCAATAGTCCCACGTGTGGTCGCCGGCATCTTCGCGCCAACGATGCGGGATGCCTTCCTCGGAGAGATAGCGGGCAAAATCCCGGTTTGATTCGATAAGGAAATCGTCGGCACCGCAATCGAACGCCAGCCTTGGGAGAGTGCCGTCGCGATACCGTTGCGCCGCGAGCGCGTAGAGGTCGTTGGCGCCGCCTTTGGGGTTGGCTCCGACGATTCGCGTGAACTCGGTCCCGAACGCAGAACCATCGTCGCTCGGATAATGGTTTCCGAAGCCCAGTGCTCCGCTGAGGCTGACCGCCGCGCTGAATCGCCCCGGAAATCCAAGCGCAAGTCGCAACGCACCGTATCCCCCCATGGACAGTCCGGCGACGAATCGATGGTTTACATCCTTGGCAACGGGGAGCAATGCTTCCACACGCGACACCAGTTCGTCACCAATTGCGGTTGCATACGCAGCCCCGTGGACCGCGTCGCAATAAAAGCCGCGCCCTCCGTCGGGCATAACCACCGCCAAGGGCAAGCCTTCAATGTATCGCTCCAGAGCGGTCCGGCGCAGCCAGATCGTATGGTCGTCGCTCAGACCGTGCAACAGGTACAAGACCGAGACCGGTCCGTCGAAAGAATCTGGAAACAGGATCCAGGCCGCGGTTTGCTTCTGCAGGGTGCCGCTGAAAAATCGCAGGTCGAGGAAAGCCATGGGCGGATTCTAGCATGGCAACCGGGACCATGGTCCCATGCGCGATCGCAAAAAAGGGTGAAGAATAAAGCCAGAATGGCAGCAAGTATCAATGTTTTTCAAGTAAAGGATCCCTACTCGGCTTGGACCCACGCCGCTGGAGCGTTGCTCGCAATGGCGGGAATCGCTCCGTTGATCGTGCAGTCCCGAGGCGAACCATTGCGTGTTGTATCATTTTCGATCTATGGCGCGACATTGATCCTTTTGTTCGTTGCCAGCTGCCTCTATCATTCCATCCGTGCGCATCCGCGGGTCGAGGAAACCCTGTTCGCAATCGATCGGGGAGCCATCCATGGACTGATTGCGGGAACCTACACCCCGTTGTGCCTCGTGGCTCTCCCCAAGGCATGGGGTTGGAGTCTGTTGGGCGTTGCGTGGGGCCTCGCGGCAGCAGGTGTCACTCTCGACCTGATCACCAAGCGTAAAATGCCCGATCGCTTGCAGGCACTGCTGTACCTGGTTTGCGGATGGGTGTTCGTGGTGGCCATCGTTCCGGTCGTGAAGAGTCTGTCGGTCGAATGTCTTTGGTGGCTGGGTGCGGGCCAGTTGCTTTACACCGCTGGCGCGGCCCTGTGCGTGCATCACCCGGCCTGTACCCCGGGGCGCTTCAACTGCCACGACCTCTGGCACGCCGTGGTGGTCGCTGCCGGCGCATGCCATTACCGTTTCATGTGGTTGCTGGCCCAATCGTGAGTCTGGGCAAAGAACGGTTGCAGGAACCACGTGCCATGGGCTAGAATCCGATCCGACATACTTTCCAGACATCCCACGTACATCGCAGGATGTGGATTTCATTGAGTCATCATCAGGAGGCCCCCATGGCATACAGCCACGTTTCTCAAAAGTCGGGAAAGACCTATTTCCTGCATGTTCGCAACACGGTCCGGGGTGGCAAGGAGATTCCGTTCTACTTCTTCGCCGGCGAGATCAAGACCGGCGCCGCCGACACGGTTGCGTTGGATGCGGTCCCCGCCGGTTACGTGGTCGTCGAAAGCTCTGCCACCGGATTGCCCCTCCTCAAGAAGGGCTGACCGAAATCTTTCCCTAAACCACGGGTTCTCGAACCCGTGGTTTTTTGTTTGCCCCATTCGATCAGCGAACGCGCCCCCCCATCCACAAATCAGTCGTCACCGTCTCTCCATTCGAAACACGGACGGAACGGGCGACAATGCTCTGTCGGCTTCCCGGAAGCGGGACCCCACCGACCGGGCGCGCCTCCACCCGGACCTCTCCAGACGGCACAGCCGCCTCGAAACGGCCGTCATCGCTCGTCAGCGACTCTTCCACCCAGACCTTTCCCTGGCACCGGGCCGTGATCCGCACTTGTATCCCCGGCAAGGGGTTCCCGTTTCGCCCCCAGCGAACGGTTCCCGCAACACGCCCGGCCGGCATCGCAACCACAGTCCCGAGATCGATTTCACGGGCGGATTCCCTCACGGTCACTTCCATCGGAAACGCTCCCAGCATTGTTCCGGTCCGGTTGGGGACGGTGAACGACAACCGGTAGGCTCCCGGCGAAACGCCGGCAACTAGGAATCGACCGGAACGATCGGTCCTGACTTCGACAAGTTCGCCCCAGGTTGCGGACCGCCCGACACGTACTCGCGCCGAAGGCAATGGTTTTCCGGTCGGGCCGCGCAATTTGCCACGCACCGTTGAACCGAGTTCCAAACGGAGCCTCGGAGTTCGACGAATCGATTCGGTCCCCACCGGAATCCGATCCAGCGAAGCGGCCCTGGCCAGCCGCGGATCAATGCCGGTCAGCCGAATCGCGGCGGCGGCCGGAAGGCCGGCGAGGATCATGACTCCGGCTGAATCGGTGGTGCTCCGCGTCGGCGCAACGCACCAAGACACCGTCGCACCAGCCTCGTCCAAGAGATGGACCTGAGCCACAAGCGGTGTCGCGAAACCGGCCGGCAATTGGAAGAGGACCTCCAGGCGGACCGGCTCTTGCGGTACCCAAGCGCTGTCACCAATCCCTCCCCATGTCCAATGTTCATCCCAAGCCACCAAGCGCCCCGAGCGTTCCAAGCCGATCACGTCCGTAGCCGGATTCCAACCGGAACCGGCAGGAAAACGAACCACGCCGTCCAGAGCAACCCGTACGGTCTGTCGGCGAATCAGACGGTTGCCGATGCGACGCAATTGAACCGCATGGTCGAACGTGGTCGGGTTTGCGAGCCGCATGACAAACGTCCGATCCGGTGCCCGCTGAATCCGGGCGCCCTGCCTCGGCGCGGGACTGGGATCAGGAACCGTTTCGGGATCCCGGCTTCGATCGCCGGCGAGGCGCAGGATCAAGGCGCTCCCGGCCAACAACGCCAGCAACGCACCGCCACCGCGCCATCCGTTCCAATTCAGCCGGTTGCGCGAAATCATTTTCATTGCGTCTCCATCGGCGCGACCATTCGCGAAAGTCCGCCCTGGGACACTACGGAAGGTCCGTGCTGTCCCTTACCGTTGCCGCCAGCCGACCGAACTCGCGGATACCCAAGGTTTCCGCCCGCGCTTCCGGGTCGATTTGCGCCGCCTCCAAGATCTGAACGGTCCGGGCGGTAGGTAGGGACAATCCCGCGGAGAGCGCGTTGCGCAAGGTTTTACGTCGCTGCCCGAATGCGGCGCGGGTGACCCGCAAGAAATCGTCCGCCTCGACAGGCACGGGTGGCTCCGCATGCGGCTCCAAATGCACCACCGCCGACACCACCCGGGGAGGCGGAAGGAAGGACTCGGGAGACACGTCGATGACACGCCGCGCGTTGGCGAAATACTGGATGAACAAGCTCAGACTGCCGTAGTCGGGACTGCCCGGCGTGGCCGCAAGGCGCATCGCCACTTCCTTCTGAACCAGCAATGTCATGGACCGAAATGCCGGCCGATGCAAGCACATTGTTGTCAAAAGGGGCGCCGTGATGTTGTAGGGGATGTTGGCCACCACCTTGGTCGACCCGCTCGCCGGAAGCAACGAAGACCAGTCCACTCGCAACGCATCCCCAGCCACCACACGAACATCGGGCAAATTGCCGACCGTCTCGTCCAGCACATCCAGCATCGCCTTGTCCCGTTCGATCGCGACCACCGACGCTCCGGTTCGCGCCAACGCCCGTGTCAACACTCCCGAACCAGGACCAATCTCGAGCACCGTGTCGTCGGGTCGAAGCGACGCGGTTTCGACAATGCGCTCCAGCACGTGGCGGTTGATCAAAAAATGCTGACCAAAACGGCGTGTCAAATGGATTCCATGACGCACCAGCAGGCTCCGCAAATCCGCAGGTCTCACCAAATCCAAGTCGTCCAGAGATTCCATCATTTCGTTTCAAGACCCTCGCCAAACGCGGCGCGCACCCTCGGTGTCCTGCATCCTACGTCATCGAATCACAACGTGCCGAGCGTACATTCCATTGTTGAATGGGTCACACGCAGGGAGTAATCAGCCCCTCAGGGAACCAGCGGGGCGGTCCGCGTGGTACTCTTGGACGGTACGCCCGGCGAGCCGGGTGTCCTGTCAGCGGGCAATTGTGCCCGTGGCGATCACACCCACGTGTTCGCTCCTGTCCACGGAGTGGTTTTGTACCGACAATAACCACAGCCGAGAAAGGAGGCCGACGTGCCCTACAATTTAATACGGCGACTACTGATC
>CAZYBA010000099.1:8590-9675 GCA_964646105.1 uncultured Armatimonadia bacterium | reverse complement strand
GTTCCTTGCGCAGAAAGGCGTCCATTTTCAGGAAAGCCTTGTTTTCGAGATCACGCAGGAAGGTCCGTACCGCTCGGCCGTCGGCATTGTCGGTCAATGTGGCGGGGAGTGGGCGCAGCACCAGTCCTTTGGATTGGCACCAAGCCTGCCAAGCCGCGGTGAGTTCGTCGCGCAGCTTGCCGTCGACGAAAGGAAAGTCGGCGTTCCAGTCGATGGAATCGCAGACCGTCACGAAGGCGAGGGACGGGTCGTCCTTCCAAGGTTTACCCGTGCCGGGGGCGGGGTGAAGGAGTAGTTTGCGGCAATATTCCTTCCAGTTGTCCCGTGCGGACTCCCGCAGCAGGAGTGCGAACTTGAACGATCCGGGGGTGTAGCCTTCGACGGGACGTCGGGAGTGGAGGCTGATGGCGGTCCACAATTCGTGCTTGCGCAGCGATGCCAGAAGGGCGTCGAATTTATCGAAATTGCCGGGTGCCAGAATCTGCTCGTCCACCCCCTCGAACCGTACGGCGTTGTAGCCGACTTGGCTGATCCTCAGGGCGATGGCTTCGGATTCCGTTGGTCCGGGGAAACAGGCGTCGCCGGCAATGTGAACGCCCCAGATGCGTATCGGGCGTTTGGAGGTTTCGGTTGTCAGGTGGCCGTCGGGGCCGGCGATCAGTCTGCCGTTGGCGGGGGTGGCCCGGTTGCCGGACCGCGTCGCAAAATCCAGGGGACCGCCCGGTGTCACGGTGGCGACCGTGTCCATCGGTACCCAATCGTCGCCTTCTCCCAGGGTCAGGGGTTCTTCGCGGACAATGCGGACCGGGCCGGGCAGTCGGATCGTGAATTCGATGAGTTCGGTCGGGGTCGCAGATGCGGAGTCGAAGCGGAATTCGATCTCGGGACGTCCTGCGGGGCGCCGGTCCACCAGGCTTGCCGAATAGATTTCGGATCCAACGCGCACGGCGGTCCCCTGCCGGGTCAGTTGGATTTCCCCGGGGGCTGCGTCCATCAGGATCGCCTTGCGCGCCGATTCCGGCACTAGCGCGTCCTGTTCCCCCCGGGTGGCGCGTGCCTTGAGCCAGTTCTCGACGGGCAGCACG
>CAZYBA010000099.1:245-8580 GCA_964646105.1 uncultured Armatimonadia bacterium | reverse complement strand
GCTGGCGGCCGGTGCGGCGGGTACGGCAACTTCGTTCTCGACGGGCAGCACGATGCTGACATGAAGAGGAGGCAGTTGACCCGATTGATCGTCACCGAACCGACAGCGGACGCGAACCGAGCGGTTGTCGGTTCCGGCGGGAATGACCGCTTCCATTTGGAACGGCACCGGCGCGGTGGTCGCGTTGCCGCGCAAGGTTGCCATTCCTGCGGACTTTCCCGGCACCGGACGGGATTCGGATCCGGCGAGCGACGCACGGACGGTGGCCACCGGCGTGGCATCGGTCGTTGAGAGGACCACGAGGTCGCCGGTTCGTGACAGGGTTGCTGTCAGGCGTGGGGGTTGTTGTGCACCGGCCGAAACGGCGAGCAGGAGAAGTAAGAGAAGTGCACGGAGCATGGGCGTTTGGATAAAAAATCTCGGTATTTATTGCAGTTTTCCCATTGTAGCCTCCCGCAACCCGTGCCGGAGTCCGAAATAGAAAACTGTGTTGACGCAATATCGTTCTTGTCGTTGGGGAGTGCCTATGTTGGCGATGGTTCTGGTCGGTTTGACCACATTGCCTGCGGCGGCCCAGGTGCGTGTCCCCGGAAACCAAGCCGAACTGGAACAAGAACTGTCTTTGGATGCCGATCAGCGCAAGCGGATCCGGATCATCGAAATTCAGGAGAAGCGGCGTATCGACGCAGTCACGGCAAAGTACGTCGTCCGCATCGACGCGTTGCGGGCCGAGTTGGCGCGGTTGCGGGCGGAATGTGAACGCGAGTTGGCGCCGATCCAGTCGGAGCGGACCCGTAGGATTTCGGACGTGTTGAGTCCTGCGCAACGCAAGAAGGCGGCCGAGATCGAGCGCGAATTGCGCCGGCGGATCGCGGCAATCCAGCCGGTCAAGCGGTGATGCCGCGGTTTACGGTCTATCAGGCTGTCTATTGGTGCGTGATATAGTTCGACATCGGGTCCGTCCCCAGTGACGGCCATGGCACCCACGCGGGGGACGAATCCGCGGAAGGTAGGAATTGAAATGGCTTTCATGACAACGCGGCTGCTGGCCGTTTGTGTTGCGGCGGCGGTTTTGGTTGGTCCGATCGCCGGTGTTGCACGGGCCCAGGGTCCGGCGGGCGCGCCGGGCGGAATGGCTGGCGGCGACCCGCTGGGTTTGACTGCGGATCAGAAGAAGAAGATGGACGCGATCCAGAAGAAGTATCAGCCGCAGATCGAATCGCTGCAGAAGAAGTGGCAGCCGAAGTTCATGGCGGTCCAGAAGAAGTACCAAGCCGAGGGCGAGAAATTGTCCAAGGACCAGACGCCGGCCGGCCAGAAGAAGATGCAGGCGTTGATGCAGAAGGTTCAGGCTGAGATGAAGCCGCTGATGGCCGCTGCTGAAAAGGAAACCAAGCCCCTTCAGGAAAAGGTGGTCAAGGAAATCAACGGTGTCCTCACCCCGAAGCAGCAGGCGACCCTCAAGCAGTTGATGGCGATGCAGCAGCAGATGGGTGGTGGTCCGGGTGGACCGGGCGGCGGTCCTCGCTGATCGGCTCTACCGTCGAACCTGTCGAAAAACCCCGGGGGAGTTTCCCCGGGGTTTTTTCTTGAGCGCTTGGTGACGAAACGCCTTCCGCCGACAGTCCCTCCAGGGGTCGGGATTGCGGCGATTGCCTTCACGCGATGCGGGGAGATGTACGCTCCCAACCGTTTGGTGCCGATCGGACGGGGATGTCAGGGTTGCGCCAGTGCGGCGTCCACCAGTCCGGCGAACAGCGGATGTGCCCGGTTCGGTCGCGAGCGAAATTCGGGATGGAATTGCACGGCGACATAGAAGGGGTGACTGGGCAGTTCGACCATCTCGACCAGATTCTTCTCCGGATTGACACCCGAGAAGACCAGCCCGCCCGCGCCGAGTCGATCTCGGTATGCGTTGTTGAATTCGTACCGATGGCGATGTCGTTCCTCTATCAGGGGGTCCCCGTAGAGGCGTTCCGCAAGCGAACCCGACGCCAACCGGCAGGGCCACAATCCGAGACGCATGGTGGCGCCTTTGTCGGCGACTCCGTACTGGTCGTGCATCAGCGAGATGACCGGATGCGGGGTTGCTTCGTCCACTTCCGTGGTGTTGGCGCCCGCCAGTCCGCAGACATTGCGCGCGAATTCGATAACCGCCATCTGCATGCCGAGGCAGATGCCAAGGAACGGCAAACCGGACTCGCGAGCCCAGCGGATTGCGTGGATCTTCCCTTCGATACCACGCGCGCCGAAGCCGGGGCAGACCACCAACGCTTGCTTGCCTTCGAGGCGCGTCTGGGCATCGGCATCGGAATTGATCTCTTCGGAATCAATCCAGTCGAGTTCGACTCGGCAGTCGTGGGCGATCCCGGCGTGGCGCAATGCCTCGGCGATCGAGAGGTAAGCGTCCCCGTTTGCCGTGTACTTGCCAACGACTCCGATGTTGACGGTCCGGGCCGGATGCAGGGTACGCTCGACGATGGTCTTCCAGACATCGAGGTTGGCTTCGCCTTGGGGGAGACCCAGGCGTTTCACCACCAGATCGGCGAAACCTTCTTCCTCGAAGGTTATCGGGATCTGGTAGATGGTGGGCGCATCCAACGCCTCGATGACTGCGTCGGGGTCGACGTCGCAGAAGAGCGCAATTTTCTCGCGTTGCTCCCGCGCCAGCGGTGCCTTGGTCCGGCAGACCAGAACATCGGGAGCGATGCCCACTTCGCGAAGACGCATAACCGAGTGCTGTGTCGGTTTGGTCTTGATTTCATCCCAGGGTCCCACGGTCGGGATCAGGGTGACATGGACGAAAAGTACATTCCCGGGACCGGCGTCCCGCTTCATCTGGCGGATGGCTTCCAGGAACGGCAGGCCCTCGATGTCGCCGACCGTGCCACCGACTTCGGCCAAGACAATGTCGGCGCCGGTGCTGCGTCCGTACGCGACAATGCGTTCCTTGATCTCGTTGGTGACATGCGGAATGACCTGGACCGTGCCCCCGAGATAGTCCCCGCGCCGCTCCTTTTGGATGACCGCCCCGTAGACAAGACCGGTGGTGACACTGGCTGACCGCGACAGGTTGGCGTCCACAAACCGCTCGTAATGCCCGAGGTCGAGATCGGTCTCCGCACCGTCGTCCGTGACAAAGCATTCGCCGTGCTGGTACGGATTCATGGTTCCGGCATCGACATTGATGTACGGATCCAACTTTTGCATGGCCACTTGAAAGCCGCGGTTGCGAAGCAGTCGGCCGAGTGCGGCGGATGTGATTCCCTTGCCGATGGAGCTAACGACACCGCCCGTCACGAAGATGTAGCGGACTGTTTTTTCCTTGGTGCTGGATTCGGCTGGGGTCATGACAGGCGATTGTACCATGGGGTTTTTACCGGTTTTGGCGGATCGAAACGCGGCCCGGATCGGGGCAAATCGTGTGGTTGCGCAACGGTTTCACCCTCTGTGTCGGTCGTGCTTCGGGGTCGCAATGGCCAACCGATTGTCTTGGGGGATCGCCCCTCCTAGCCGGATCGATCCACGGTCCGAATCGGGTGGAAGCGTGTTCAGGCGTGGGGTTCGCGCAGGACGACCGGTTTCGATCCTTTTCGGGTGGCGCGCAGGTTCAACAGCTCGACAAACACGGAGAAAGCCATCGCGAAGTAGACATAGCCCTTCGAGAGGTGGACGTGGACGCCTTCCACGACAAGTGTTGTGCCGATCAAGATCAGAAACGCCAGGGCGAGCATCTTGACGGTCGGGTGGTGGTCGACAAACTTGCTCACGGGACCGACCGAGAAGTACATGACCGCGGTCGAGATCAGGACCGCGATCACCATGACCATGATTTGTTCCTTGGGGATCATGCCGATGGCGGTGATGATGGAATCGAGTGAGAAGACAACGTTGAGCACCATGATCTGCGCCATGACTGCTCCGAACGCGGCGACCTTGCCCGTTGCCCCTGCACCCGAGGCATGCTCGGCACCCTCGAGTTTGTGGTGGATCTCGTGGGTTGCCTTGGCGATCAGGAACAACCCTCCGATCAAGACCACCAGATCCTGGATGCTGAGGCCGAGCGCGGCGCCCGCCTTTGCGGGGTCGGGATCCTTGAACGGCAGCGTGATGACCGGATGGACCAGATTGAGCACCAGTGGCAAGGCCAAGAGAAGGATGAGCCGTGGGATGACCGCAAGCACCATGCCGGTGGAGCGCCCCTTCGCCTGTTGGTCGGCGGGAAGCTTGGAGGACAGGATGCTGACAAAGACAATGTTGTCGATTCCGAGGACAATCTCGAGCAGCACCAACGTCAACAGGCCGATCCAGGCGCTCGGCAGGGTCATCCACGAAAAGTCGGTCAGGTTTTGCAGGGTCATGATTGGGAGGGGGGTCAGTCGGTGCGCCAAGCGCGCAGCGGGGTGCGGCGCACTGCGACCTCGCAGTCGTTGACAGCGGGGTCGATGTCGAGTTCGAGAAGCAGTGCGCGTACGGCTTCGGAAGCGTACCCGACTTCGCCCGGCTGGTGGCAGTCCGAGCCGAATGTCAAGGGGACTGCGCGTTCGATCAGAAGCCTGAGCATCCTGCGGTTCGGGAATGGTTCGTCGATCTCGGGACGTTTGCGATAGCCCGACGTGTTGATTTCGACAATGCATCCGGATTCCGCGATGGCGTCGGCGACCGGGGTGTAGAGTTCGGCGGCGAGGGAGGGCGAGGGCAATGGGGCGTAGGCCTCGACCGCGGTGAGATGGGAGAGGATGTCGAAGAGTCCGCTGCGCGCGCAGTCGGCTACTTGGCGGTAATAGTCCCGGAAGACCTCCTCGGCGTCGTCGGTATCCCAGCGGTCCTTCCGGAAGATGTTGACCCCGCCGCTGTAGTGCACCGACCCGAGGACATAATCGATGCCGGGGCGGTCGAGCACGGTTGCCAGTTCGCCGGGGCGCCCGTCGATCCAGTCGGCTTCGACGCCGACGAGGACTTTGATCCTGTTGCGCCAACGCTCGGCGGTTTCGCGGGCTTGGTCGAGATAGTTGCCGAATTCCGACTTCGCCATCTGGGTTCGGGGAAGGGCATGGTCGGCATCGAACCACCATGCCGGGCCATGGTCGGAGACACCGAACCATTGTAGTCCGGCCGCATGGGCCGCGGCGACATAATCGTCGATTTCGCCGAGCGCATGTCCGCAACGCCGGTGGTGACTGTGGAAGTCGAAGGGAAGCATCGACGTCAGCGTACCAGAGGCTGTCAGCGGCGGCGGCTCGGGCGGTTGAAGAGTTTGCGTAGGGTTTCGATCCACGCGGAACGGGTCAACGGCATGGGGATCGGTCCGATCCAGAGGTAACTGTCACCGGGAGCCCAGCTTCGGCGCATGGCGACACGCAACCGTTCTTCGGCGTCCACCGCCGGGGGTGCCGTGAATGTGACATCGGTGCGGCGCACCCGTTGGTCGGGGATGTTGCCGGTCGGGGGCGACTTGGGTTCGGTATCGGACACGTCAGGGTTCAGTAGCCAGTCACCCGAGTGGAGGGCCGGCGACGCGACCACTATACCCATTTATGGAATTAACCACCCGGCGCGCAGGACTTCTTTTTTCGGGGTCGAACGGGAGAGTATGGACGTTTTGGTCATCGGAGGCACCGGCCTCATCTCGACATCGATTGTGCGGCAGCTGCTGGAGCGCGGCGACACGGTCACCTGTTTCAATCGGGGGCGCTCGGAAAACCGCCTTCCTGCTTCCGACCGTTTGACGTTGCTTGCCGGCGACCGGGCGAATCGCGCGGCGTTCGAGTCGATGTTCTCGGACCGGGTCTACGATGTCGTGGTGGACATGATTTCGTACCATCCCGACGATGCCCGTTCCGCGATGCAGGCGTTTTCGGGGCGCTGCGGCCAGTTTGTCCACTGTTCGACGGTTTGTGTCACCTCCGGGCCGGTTCACACCATTCCCACGCCCGAGACCGAGCCGCACCATTCCATCGGCGGTTACGGGGTGAACAAAGGCGAGATCGAGGACATCCTGCTCGCCGCTTACCGCGACACCGGATTCCCCGCCACCATCCTGCGTCCGTCGCACAGCTACGGTGAGGGCGGCAACCTGATTCGGCCCTTCGGCGGCTGGGGATCGTTCGGCACATTCCCCGATCGGTTGCGCAAGGGGAAGAAAATCATTGTTCCCGGTGACGGCGTGGGTTTGTGGGCATCGTGCCATGTCGACGATGTGGCGGCCGGATTTTTGGCAACGTTCGGGCATAAGGACGCCCTTGGGGAAGTTTTCCATGTGACCGGCAGCGAGAACATGACTTGGGACGATTACCATGCGCAGGTGGCGGACGCGGTGGGGGGGACATTCGAGCCGGTTCACATTCCCCGGGAGGTGCTCAACCGGATCGCGTCCCCGGACTGGTGCGGCGGCATGAACGAGATCTTCGCGTGGACATCGATTTTCGACACGTCGAAATTACGCGCGCTCGGTTGGGCGGGTCAGACCATCCCGTGGCGTGAAGGCGCCCGGCGGACGATCGCATGGATGGAGGCGAACGGCAAGGCGCAGGACGAATCCGCGGACGGTGGTTACGAGGACCGTTTGATTGCGGCGTGGGAGTCGGCGGTTTCCCGTTTGGGAACGGTGGAATAGGGAGACAACCATGTTGGATTTCGCAACCTTGGAGAAACGTCGTGAACGGACTGCGGAAGCGTGGGGTTTGTCGGCGAACGAAGTGGTCTTGGTTTCCGCCGGCGGATTGGTGGGGCGGCCGGGTGGGCAGGATCAGTGCTATCCGTTCCGAGTCCACCCCCATTTCCGTTGGTTGACGGGCCTGGCGGAGCGCGATTCCGTGTTGGCGTTCGACCCGTCGGAGGGCTGGGTGGAGTTCTTGTCGGTGCCGTCGCCGATGGACGCGGTATGGGAGGGGCGTCTGCCGCTCGGACGCGGGCGCGATGTCAAGGAACTGGATTCGTGGCTGGCGGCGCGGTCGGGACGATCGGTGGTGCGGCTGGGTTACGGCGAGGACACTCCGGATGGCGGGCGGGCCAAGGAACTCGAGCAACGGACCTTGGAGGCACGTCGCCCCAAGGATGCTGCCGAACTCGAGGTGATGCGGCGTGCGGTGGCGGCCACTGCGGCCGGCTTCGAAGCGGCACGTCAGGCATCGGTGGCCGGGGTTAGCGAGCGGGAGTTGCAGATAACTCTCGAGTGTGCGTTCCAGCGTGCCGGCGCCGATACCGTGGGTTACGACACCATTGTCGGTTTCGGTCCAACATCCGCGGTCTTCCACGCCGCCCCGGGAGGCCGCCGGTTGATGGCGGGGGATCAGGTGTTGGTGGATGCAGGGGCGGAGATCGACGGCTACACGGCGGACGTCACCCGTACCTGGGCGGGTCCGGGGGGATTTTCCGCGATCCAGAAGGACTGTTTCGACTTGCTTTCCGGCGTGGAGCAGGCGGCATGCGCGGCGTGTCGGCCGGGCGTCGAGTGGCACGATATCCACCGTTTGGCGGCGCGCGGCATCGCCGAGGGGTTGCGTTCCATGGGAATCCTGCGCTGCGGTGCCGACGAAGCCCTCGAGACCGAGGCCATTGCGTTGTTCTTCCCGCACGGCGTCGGGCATTTGGTGGGCTTGGGTGTGCGTGACGCCAGCGGGGTGGGACCGGGGCGCGGCCCGAAGCGGATGTGCTGCGGTGCGACTCCGCGCTGCGATCTGGAATTGGAGGCCGGCTTCCTGGTGACGGTGGAGCCGGGCATCTACTGCATCCCGACCCTGCTTCAGGATCCGGAGCTGCGCGAAAAGCATTGTGATCGGCTTGACTGGGGGCGTGTGGACGCATGGATGGCGCCGGGCGGATTCCGCATCGAGGACGATGTGCTGGTGACATCGGGCGAACCGGAAAACCTGACCGCGGGGATTCCGCACTGAGACTGCTTGTCTCGAGAGGTTTGTTCTGCAAGGAATGGCGACTATGAAGCGCGAGTCGGGGATCCACGGCAGGGCGATGCGGTGGGGAACCGCCCTTTGGACGATTTCGTTGCCCGTATTGCTGGGGGCGGTGGCGGTTTCGGCGCCGCCTCCCCCGGTACGGTCCACCGCAGGGGTGTTTCCGATCGACCGCTTCGAGTCGCGGGTGCGCCCGGTCCTCCTTCAGGAGTGTGCGAGTTGCCATGGTGCGGAGCGTGCCGAGGCCGGGTTGCGGCTCGACCGGGCTCCGGGGGCGGGTTGGGCCAAGAAGATCGCGGGTGCGCTGGACGGCAGCGGTGCGGTGTCGATGCCACCGTCGGGTCGCCTGGAGCGTTCCCGTAAAGCCGAATTGATCGAGTGGGCCAACGCCGGTGCTCCGTGGCCGGTCGCGGTGGAACGTT
>CAZYBA010000099.1:0-235 GCA_964646105.1 uncultured Armatimonadia bacterium | reverse complement strand
CGAAAAAGCATTGGTCGTTGAAGCCGGTGACCCGCCCGAATTCTCCGACGGTGTCGGATTCGGGGTGGTCCGTCAATCCGATCGATCGTTTTGTGCGGGCCCGGATGGTAAAGGCAGGGCTGCGCCCGGCTCCGGAAGCGGATCGCCGGACCTTGATCCGCCGTGCGACCTGGGAAATGACCGGCTGGATGCCTACGTCGGCGGACGTAGAAACGTTCCTGGCGGACCGTTCCCC
>CAZYBA010000098.1:9192-9726 GCA_964646105.1 uncultured Armatimonadia bacterium | reverse complement strand
AAGAACAACTAGGCGGATGCCTCTGGATTCGAGTTCATCATTCAGTTGAGCAAGGGCGCCCGTGGCTATACCGACAAGCGCATGCTCGAAGCCATGATCCGCACCGCCGAGGAAATCTTCCCAGACGCCATCTTCGCGGTACACCTCGACCACGGTGACGAAAAGACCTGCTTCGAGTGCATCGAGAGCGGATTCTACTCGTCGGTCATGATTGACGCGTCCCACGATCCATTCGAAGAGAATGTCGCCATCACCAAGAGGGTGGTGGAAGCGGCCCACGCCCGCGGCATCTCCGTCGAGGCCGAACTCGGCATGCTCGGCGGTGTGGAAGAAGACACCCAGGTCGACGAAAAGAACGCCTGCCTGACCGACCCCGAAGAAGCCCTCGAATTCGTCAAGCAATCCGGCTGCGACAGTCTTGCCTGCGCGATCGGCACCAGCCACGGCGCCTACAAGTTCTCCGGAGGACAAGGCATCCACTTCGACCGAGTCAAGGCCATCCAGGACCTTCTCCCCGGATTTCCGCTCGTCATG
>CAZYBA010000098.1:7447-9182 GCA_964646105.1 uncultured Armatimonadia bacterium | reverse complement strand
TGGCGAACCCAAGGGCGCCAAGGGAGTCGACGCAGAGCAGTATCTGCCCGCCGCGAAGCTCGGGGTCTGCAAGGTCAATATCGACACCGATGGACGATTGGTATGGAACCGCGTCCACCGCGAATACTTCCGCGACAAGCCGGGCGACTTCGACCTGCGCGGCCCCGGCAAGATCTTCATGGCCGAATACGCCAAGTTCATCGCCAGCCGCAACGTGCTTCTCGGATCCGCCGGACAACTCCAGTCGGTCCGCGAATCGATCGCCAAGGGCTGACATCCGGAACCTCCTGAATCCTGACGGCCCCGGGATCCCCCGGGGCCGTTTCCACGAAAGACACCGACCATGTCCACCGAAATCGCCAAGAAAGCCGCCGCCGATGCCGCGGCACAACAGGTCGAGGACGGCATGCTGGTCGGACTCGGTACCGGCTCCACAGCTGCGTTCTTTCTCGACGCACTGGCTGGACGGATGCGCGATGACAATCTGCGGATCCACGCCGTGGCAACGTCGCTAAAGACCGAGATGCATGCACGGGATCTCGGTATCCCCGTGGTGCCCTTCGGAGCCGGAACATCCCCGGACCTGACTGTCGACGGAGCCGATGAGATCGGGCCACGACTCACGTTGATCAAGGGCGGGGGCGGGGCGCTGGTGCGGGAAAAAATTGTCGCCACCGCCAGCAAACGCATGCTGGTGATCGCCGATGCCACCAAATGCGTCCGCAGCCTCGGTTCCTACCCGCTCCCCGTCGCGGTGGTGCCTTGGGCGGCGGAACGTCTCGCCGGACAAATCGCCTTCGATTTCGAAGTGCGCACCGTGTTGCGGGCCAATGCGGACGGACAACCGCTGGTCACCGACGACCAACTCTGGATCCTCGACCTGCACTTCGGCACCATCCGCCACCCCGCATTGCTCGAACAACGCCTGCGCCAGTGCACCGGACTTGTCGAATGCGGTCTGTTTGTCGACATTGCCACGGAGGCGATTGTCGCCGGAGTGGACGGTGGCTGTGTCCGGTGGAGCGCCAACGACGACCGCTTTCCCGATGTTTTGAACTAATCGCCACTATCCGCGGGAACCCACGGCGCCGTGTTCCCGGAACCGCGCCCGACGCGATCCTGACCAGACTTTCTAGACACGCATCGGGGTACCCCGTACCGGCCCGCCCGGTACCAAGCCCGGGTCACCGTGCCACGCAAGATCGATCGACGCATTTCCACGCGCCAAACCGAGAGGGAACACGTTTGCGTCCACTCCGGAACGCGACGCTCTCGGCACCACGACCCTCCGGATTCCGTTGCCTCAACGGCCCGTCCCGCGCCATGGCGCTCCCCGAGGATCGGTCTTGCCTCGCCGGTGCTTCGGAACACACCGGTGTCCCGGCTTCGAACCCCACTGCACCGTGACGAAAAAAAGGGGTGCCGAACCGGCACCCCATTCCAAGGAAGGCAAATCAGACAGGAAAACGATCAGTGGTCGTGTTCCCACTCCATCGGGGGCATGTTGTCGCGGTTGTGCATTCCGATGCCGATCGGTCCGGGTTGCAACGTCTGTGCGAAACGGTGCCACTTCGCGTGGCCGTCTCCGAACACGTAGTTGCTTCCCAGTTGGTGCCGGCCCAGGTTGCGATTGTCCGGTGTCACCGAGTCCAGCGCGAAGCCGGACCCGTCGATCTGGCCGCGTTCCCACACCAAGTGATCGGGATCGTGCTCCTCGTCATCGGTGTCGTGCGAC
>CAZYBA010000098.1:0-7437 GCA_964646105.1 uncultured Armatimonadia bacterium | reverse complement strand
GAACGCAGCGAAGTCGGAGCGGCGCTCCGCAACCACGATCTGCTCCGCCGGGCTGGAAATGCTCGCGTAGGAAACGGAGTGCGCGAAGAAACCGTTGATCAGGTAGTCGGTGCGCAGCGTACGCCACAGAACCGGATTGAGTGGCTCCGCATACAAGGCGGGTTGCATCGAGCCGACCGACGGGCAGTTGAAAACGCCACCATTCTTGATGTACGCCTGCAACGGCGCGTACCACGGGTATAGATCTTCCTCATGGTCGGAGTCATGGTCGGCGGTCGGCGACATTTCGTCGTAATCCTGCGAATACATCATCAGCGCGATGCCGATCTGGCGGGAATTGGACAGGCAGGACGCACTGCGGGCCTTGTCGCGGGCTTGCGCGAAGACCGGGAACAAAATTGCAGCCAAGATAGCGATGATGGCGATGACAACCAACAATTCAATAAGGGTGAAAGCGCGACGGCGCATGGACTTTTCCTTCCGTTGACAACTTCGCCGGAATGCACCGGGAAGCATTGCGTCGAGTCGACGCAACCCTTGCGTGGATGCGTCGGTATCAGGAAGGAATAGCGGGCGGAGCGCGCGACGCACACCGGCGGGGCCGCGACGGGATTTCGTCCGCACGAGGTGCTGTGTTCGAATGAAGCACAACCTGTCCGGGAAGCGGCGTCGGGGTTGTCGACGCCCGATCGGCGCCGGTGCCCGAAGGCTCCGAACCCAGAACACATACGGCGCAACTTCCCGACTCCGAAGTCGGCTCTGTAGCGATCGCTGTGGAATGCGATGCCGTGTGCACCGCCGTCAAGACGGCAAAACCCGACCACCAACCCCCGAATACGAGGGCGGCGATCGCGATCAGGCCGCGCAGTCGATACACGCTCCTATCATGGCATCCAGCGGTGGCTTTTGCAATGGGTTTACATCAAAGATCATGCAATCCCGGTACCAATGTCCCGGTTTTCACGATCACCGCGATCCATGGATCCCGGGAGGCCGCCCGCTGGGTCCGGCCTCACACCTCTGTCCGGTTTCCGCCAATCCGGCTTCGGAGGTAGGATGCCTGCATGCAAGCCGAGAGCCCGATGGACAACGCCACGGTGGCACGACGTTTTCGTCAAATTGCCGACATCTTGGAAATCCAAGGCGAGAACCCGTTCAAAGTGCGCGCATACCGTAGCGCCGCCGACACCATTGACGGACTCGACGATTCGCTGGCGGATTTGGCGGTGCGCAATGCCCTTTCCGACCTGCCCGGTTTCGGTCCCGCCATCGAGTCCAAGACCCGTGACTTCCTGGCCACAGGAACGACGGCCCTCTGGGACAGGGTCCGCGACGCTGTCCCGATGGGGGTGGTGGCGCTCGCCGGGGTGCCCGGGATCGGACCCAAGACGGCACGCACCCTTCACGAACAGATCGGGGTCGACTCCGTGGACGCCGCGGAGAATGCCGCGTTGGCGGGGAAGATCCGTCTCCTCGACGGATTCGGTGCCGCGAAAGAGGAAGCCATCGCCAACAAGATCGCTGCCTGGCGACGCCTGAACAAACGCAAGCCGCGTTGGCGTGCTCTGCCTGCCGCCGAATCCCTGTGCCGGGAGCGCAATGCCCGTTATCCCGACACCCCGGTGTCCATCGCAGGCGAACTGCGCGCGGGATGCGACACGGTCGAGGAAATCCTGCTCGAAACCCCCGACCTCGCCGCATTGCCCTGGACTGTCGACATCCTGGACGACATTCCGGTCCGTATTGTCGCAACGGTCGCCGACCCGGACCCCGGAGTTCCCTGGGAAATCCGTCACCGCTCCGAAATCGCCGACGCGATCCGCGCCGGAAAACGCCGGCTCGTTGACGAATCCGATTTCAAGTCCCAACTTCACGAGCATACGCATTGGTCGGACGGCAAGGCGGACATCGACGAAATGGCGGCGGCAGCCCTCGCCCGCGGTTACACCCACCTCGCGATCACCGACCACTCCGGCTCGCTGGTGATCGCCAACGGCCTGCGCCGGGACCGACTCTTGGCCCAGATCGATGCCATCGCGGAGGCAAACCAGCGCTGGATTCCGCAAGGACTCACCCTGCTCGCGGGCCTCGAAGCCGACATCCTCGCCGATGGATCCTTGGACATGGACGACGATGTCCTCGCCAAACTCGATTTTGTGGTGGGCAGCGTCCATATCCGGCACAAGGAAGACCGGGACGCCATGACCCGGCGTATCTGCACGGCGCTCGAGAACCCGTTCTGCGACCTGCCCGGGCACCCGACCGGTCGACTGCTCGGGCGTCGCGAGGCCTATGCGGTCGATATCGATACGGTCATCGCGACCGCCGCCCGGCTCGGCAAAGCCCTGGAGATCAACGCGTCCCCGGAGCGCATGGACCTCGACGATACGGCTGCCGCCGCGGCCAAGGCGGCGGGTGCAGTGTTGTCAGTCAACGGGGACGCCCACTCCACGGCCGGTCTGGGATTGCTTCCCTGGGGCCTGTCGATGGCACGTCGGGCGGGGCTGGAACCGGACGATGTCATCAATACATGGAGCCTGGATCGTTTGCGCGGCTGGGTGGCTGCACACCGCGCCGGAACCCGTGTTTGAACCGGGGCGACCGGTCGGATTCCCGCGATAGGATGAACGGGGAGCACGAAGCATGAAACGATACCTGCCGCTCGCTGCACTGGTTGCCGGACTCGCCGTGGCGTCTGCGTTGCCCCGGCTTCTCGGCACCGGCAACTGCACCGAGTGCACGCCGTTCTCATGCCCGCCTTCGGCAGCCCCCAAGCGCTCCGTACCCAAAACCAACGACAGCCCCGGGAAAACCCCGGAGCCGTCGCAATCGGTGGTGGCGCTCACGCGCCGCTGACCTTGCTGGTCAGTTCGATCCTGCGTTGACCACCGGCTGGCTCGGTCGGTCCGAACAAAGCACCACCAGCAAATTGCCCACCATCTGGGCCTTGCGTTCTTCGTCGAGCTCGACAATCCCCTCGTTCTTCAACTTGGTGAGGGCCATGTCGACCATCCCGACCGCGCCCTCCACAATCAACGTCCGCGCGGCAACAATCGCACTCGCCTGCTGGCGCTGCAGCATCGCGGCCGCAATCTCCGGTGCGTAGGCCAGGTGGCTGATCCGCGCCTCGATCACCGCGACGCCAGCCTTGGCAAGACGATCCACCAACGCTTGCTCCAAGGTCGCTGAAACCTCGGCCGTATGGGTGGAAAGCGACTGTTCCCCGGGGCGGTGGGCATCGTATGGGAACTGGACAGCCACGTTGCGAAGCGCCGCCTCGCTCTGCGTCTGGACATACCGCGCATAGTCGTCAACCTCGAACAATGCTTCTGCGGGGTCCACCACTTTCCACACCACGATGGCGCCGATCTCGATCGGATTGGAATGGGAATCGTTGACCTTCAGTTTTGCCGTTTCGAAATTGCGCGCCCGGAGCGATACGGTCCGCTTGCTCGTGAACGGATTGACAAACCAGAAACCGTCGCGGGAAAGGGTTCCGAGGTAACGTCCAAACAGGACCAGCACACGGGAATCGTTGGGATTCACCACCACGAAACCACCGGTCATCAGGAACCCGGCCAGGATCATCAGCGGTCCGAGCGGCATCAGCGTATCGCTCACCATCAGGGGGATGGCCGCGACAAACAACAGCAGCATCAATGCCAGGCCGACAAATCCGGGCAACGCCCTGCACTCGATTTGTCGATACGAGGTCTCCACTTGTTCTTGCATTTCCTGCTCCTTCGGCGCCAAGCACGGCGTTCCACGACGCCATGAGAACCGCGATCGGCATTTTGGTTGCATTTTGGCAACCCGTGATCGCACGCGCCCGATGTTGTCATCGTTCCCTAGCCGGCCCTGTTGCAAACCGTGCGCCGCGATCGGCGTGTTCGATCTCCCGCGCGCGCCCGATGGGCGCTGTCGACCGAGAGCGTTCAACGTACCCGGAGTCGTCACCCCGATCGTTGACAGATCCTGGATCACAGGGAAGGTCGGGATGGCGCGATTCCTTCGCGGACGCGCAATTGCGCGAGCAGGCATATTGCGTCCCGCAACCGGACCTGGTTTTCCGGCGCATTGAGCCACAGGCTTGCCCCCGACGAGTGGGGCAGGGGTACCCACAAACGGCCGTCCTGCTCCACCATGGTTCCCACGCGTTCCTCGAGCGGCGCCTTGGGGAGGAATGTCTGAATCGCCATCGACCCGAAGAGCACGACAATGCGTGGGTTCACCAACGCCAGTTCGGCGTCCAGCCAGCCCCGGCATTGGGCCAGTTCGGCGCGGGAAGGGGCGCGGTCGGTGGACGACCCGGGGCGCCGGCCCGGGAAGCACTTGGTCAGTGCAGCGGCATAGATGGTGGTGCCGAAGTCCGATTCCGTGAATCCGGCTTCTTGGAGCCACTGCTTGAGACGTCGCCCGGCCGGACCTCCGTAGAACTGCCCGGTTTCGTGATCGAGCCGCGAGGGTGCCTGGCCGATCACGAAAACGGATGCGCCGTCGCGACCGAGTGTCAACGGCTTCGCTACCGGGATATGCCCGGATTCGACACAACGGGTGCAGGCGCGGATGCTCTCGTGCAGCCGCGCCAGTTCGGTCACACGCCTGCCTTGTCGGGAACCGATGCCTCCATGGCACGACGTCGATAGGCGATCAGCCCGCCCACCGAGTAGAGCAGGGTCCCGAGCCACACCATCCAGATGAACGGCTTGGTCGAGAGGTCCACAAAGATGACATCTTGGTCGTCGGGGGCGTTGTAGGTCTCGAAGCGCAGGATTTGGAACGTCGAGAGCGCCTTCATTTGTTCCGCCTTCTGCATCAGACCGACTGACGGCATGAGCGCTTGCTGGAACTCGGTGGTGCCCGGCTTTCCCTTGGTCTTGGCGGCTTCAACCGCCTGTTGCCACATGCCTTCCACTTCCGCCACCTGACGTTCGGTGGGGGGCGGGACAAAGCGCAGGATGACCTTGTCGCCGTCGGGTCCCGGAATCTCGGCCACCTTCGAGAAAATGCCGGTCTTCTGGACATTGCGGACCACCGGTGTCGCGACCTTTTCCTGATCCTTGTACCGGGTGGTGACAACGGCTGTCAGAAGCACTTCCGGCAGGGCGTTGAATGCCTTTTCGTCATGCTTGCGCATCAATTCGGCCGCCTTGTCGTCCATGGAGACGGTTTCGAGGGTGAACGAGTAGTCGCCGAACGATTTGGTTTCGCCGATCTTCAGGGAGAATTGGTTGTTGGGCGTGGACGCACGGTCCGGATCGTCGAGGAGCTCTTCCTGTTCACCCCCGAGGGCGAGGTAGTCGTCGCCGAAGAGATGGCGCCGGATTGCGGGCGGGTTGGCGAAGAGGGTGTCCTTGCCTTCCCAGTTGGCGTAGTAGTAGCGCGGATTCGCTTCCCAGGCGCCATTGCCTTCGCCCACCCGGATGCGCAGGGCATTGTCCTTTTCGAACGGATGGGACGTGTTTCCGAGGTAGGTGAGGGTGGTCCCCGCCACCTGCTTGGGTTCGCCCTTGACCAGCGGGATGGCTTCGGTCTGGGTGGAGAACGCCACCAGGATGGCAACGCCCGCCAGCACCATTCCGGCGCCGGCGTGGGCCGTGAAACCACCGATGCTGAGTCGGCCTCCCTTGGATTTGAGGCGGGGGATCACCAGCCACAGGTTCGCGAAGGTCGTGAACAACGCGGTCGCGAACATCAGGACCATCCACGGCTTGCGGATACCGAGTTTCCACGCGGCGCCGGTCATGCCGATGGTCACCAGGATGGCACCGATGTAGGGGGGCCATAGGCGCTTGAGCGCGTCGGACGTGTCGCCGGTCTTCCACGCCAGATACGGGGTGAGCGCCATGAGCAGGGTCATGACGATCGCGAGCGGGTACCCAATTTCGTTGTAGTAGTCGGCCTCGAGTGCGGCGCCCTTTGCCATCCACAATTTGGTGAGCAGCGGTGCCGACATTCCCAAAGTGACCCCGATACCCATCAGGGCGAGCAGGGCGGCGGCGGCCACGAATCCCGATTCACGGCTGACCACCCGCTCGACCGACTTGGCACGGGGGATTCCTTTGCCGCGCATGGCCAGCAGGACCAACGGCCCACCCGCGAAGACAATGTTCGCACCGAGCATCACCCAGTAGCCGTCTGTGCCCAGCGACGAGAACGAGTGGACCGAGAAGTCCGAGAGGATACCGGTGCGGGTCAGAAATGTCCCGTAGTTCATCGTGGCGAACGGCAGGGTTCCGAGCAGCAGGTTCGAGATCCGTGCGCCTCCGTTGCGCCGTTGGATCGCGAAACCGTGCAACAGTGCGGTCAGGAAAAGCCACGGCACCAAGGACGTGTTTTCGACCGGGTCCCACGCCCAGAAGCCACCCCAACCGAGGGTTTCGTAAGCCCAGTAGCCGCCGAGGGAGAGTCCGAAGCCGAGTGTGGCGAACGAGAAGAGGGTCCATGGGAACGCGGACTTGACCCAACCGTCCCAGTCGCGGTGCAGCAGCGCGTGGACAGTCCAGGCGGCCGGCACTGCGGTGGATGCGAAACCGAGGAAGAGAATGGGCGGATGGATGACCATCCACGGGTTTTGGAGGAGGGGATTGAGCCCCTTGCCGTCGAGGGGCAGAGGACCGTCACCGAGCCGGAACGGGCATTTGAGGAGGAGCAATCCGAGCAGGTAGGTCTGGACCAAACCGTAGACCGGCCATACCCACGCCGCGCGGTCGCCGGAGCGTTTGGCGAGGACTACTCCCAGAACCGCGGTCCAGAACGCCCAAAGCAGGATGGATCCTTCCTGACCGCCCCAGAACGCGGCGATCAGGTAGCGTGTGGCGGAGGCGCGTGACGAATACTCGGCGACATAGTGGTACTCGAAGCGGTGGGCTCCGATCAGTGTCATCAGCCACGCGGACGCCCCGACGATTCCGGCTGCACCGACCCCGACCGCGGTCTGAGCCCATTTGCGCAAGCCTGATTTACCGTCGCGGCGCGACAGTGTGAACAGGACATTGGCGGCGACAGTGGCCGCCAGCGCGACGATCAGCAATCCGTATCCGAGCAACATGGGTGCGAACAATCCCTCCGCGTCATCGCGTCATGCCGGGCGGCTCCCGAGCCGACCCCGGCCGGCAGGCCGAACTAACGGCCCCCGTACGACTTGGTTTCCGTTCCTTGGTACTTGGACGGACATTTCACCAACAGGCGATCCGCCGCGAATTGGTTGTTTTCCCAACGTCCAATCGCGGTGATCTCGATGGCGAGCAAAAAGTTGGACGGCATGGTGTGGCGGAACACGACCGGCAAGCGTTCGTTCGTCCCCTTCTCCACCAGCGTGAAATGCAGGACACCGCCTTGATTTGAGACCGATGTCTTGTCGAGACCGCCCATCACCTGGACGGTTCCCTGGGACGTCCGGGCTTCGGCAAACGGCAGATAGGGGGTGAGGTTGCG
>CAZYBA010000097.1:6328-9733 GCA_964646105.1 uncultured Armatimonadia bacterium | reverse complement strand
CCGCTGCCGTGCCCTCATCTTACCCCACGCGCATGCCGGTTGCTACGGTTGGCCGGGGGGCGCGGATGCGTTTGCGGCGGCCGAAACCGACCCCGACCAAGGCTGCCAATTGGTGGTGCGCGACTCGAGTTCGGCGGGCAGCACAAGTCCGAATGCCTTCCAATGCGGGCGCAGGTCCTTGCCGGTCGCATCCCCGAACGCCGTCCACCACACGGTCGGGTTCGATTCCTGGACAGGAACCCGCATGCGGATCGCATCGAACGCCGACGCGCCGACGGTTTCGCGGATTTGCAACACCATTTCGAGCATCACCCATGCGTTCTGGGAACGTCCCCCGAGCGTCGCCTGCGCGCGGGCCGCCACACGTTCCGCCGACTGGGTCTCGGGAAACGGCTCCCCGGTGGCTCCCACCGCAGCCAGAGTGGTTCCGAACCTCTGCCAACCACTGGCCGCACCTCCGGGGGCCGCGGCCGCAACGGCCTCGGCAAATGCCAAACGGGTCCAAGGGGACTCCGGTCGGCGCAGCAGTTCCCATGTGTCGGGAGGGATGCCTACCCAGCGATCACTGGCGACCCCGGCCGGGTCAAGCGCCAACACATTGGGCTCGGGCCATCCCGGACGCACGGCGCGGCGCAGGGACGTTGCCAACTTTCGAGCGTGGTCCCAGTTAGGGGAATCCGGCGGGACCGCCACCCCCGGAGGTGCCAGAAGACGGACCGGACCCCGTACCGATTCACGCCACAACGGACCCGGTACAAAACCTTCGTCGATCCGTGCCGTATTCGCGCCGATCAGGCGGACATGGGTGTCGCCCGCACCGAGCGGACGTTCGATCACCAAGGAAATCGGACCGCCGAAAACCGGGACCACGGACTTGCCCGGGGCAATTTCCGATTCGGTGCGGATCTCGGGAAATCGTTCCCAATGCTCACTGGCAAACGACAACGGGGGATGCTCGCCGATTCGAAGGCGCAATGCCGGGTTTCCCGGCGGAGGCATCACCGAAATGCGCTCACCCGGCAGCGCGGCCAATCCCGTGGGAAGAACTCCGCTGAAACCACCCGGCACTCGGATATCGACGATCGGCGGGGCAACCGCCGCAGCCGAGACGCGCGGCACGGCCGGGAACGGATTCCCGGGCTGGTGAATCGGCTTCCCCGGAGGAGGCGGGGTTTGGACGACCCGCCGCCATGCCAGGACCGAGCGCAACTTGTCCGCCGCTTGGTCGGGTCCCCAGGGGGCCGGTCGGCGACTCGCCCAGCGCTCCACGAATCGGGTTACCCGCGACGTAAACCAGCCTTCTTCACGGGATGCGGCAAGCAGCGCCGCAGTGACTGTCGCCACCGCCTCCGAGGTCGTGACCGAGACATCCGGCTTGCGCATCTGAACGTCCCACAGCGCCTGCAGCGCCCGCTTGGAACAGGCCCGCTGCAAAACCGCACTGTCTGTGGACCACCTGTTGTCGGACGTCGGGACCGCAGTTCCACCGGTCCACCCGATGCCCATCGGAGCCAACATGCGGTTCTCCAGACGGTTCAGCGAAGGCGCTGTCACCGAACCTGCCGTCATGCCTGCCGCCCGGTCCCCGACCACCACCAAGCCACCGCCGCCTTTGACAAACGCTGTCAGGAACTCGGACATCCGTTTGCCGTCACGCGCGCCCACCACCGAGGCATCGACGACCACCACTTCGAAGTCGGGCGCCTCCATCCGCCTGCGCAGATCGTCCAATGTCCAGCGCACCACACGGTGGCCGTCGGCTTCGACCCCAGTCGGAGACGGCGCATCGCCCACCACGGCAACCAGCGAGCCTTGATGCTCGCCCGCACACCACCGGACCGCATTCGCCAGCAGACGGGCCGAATCCGGACCGGTTTCCACCACCGACCGGTGCGCAACCACCACCACCCGTCCGTTCCTCCAACGCGAGGCGCAAACGGTCGGGGACGGCAGGGTTTCGGCCGAGCCGGCTGCCACGACAAACGACCCTTCACCGAAGGAGGCGAGGGTGGGAACGGGCGAGCGGGCGGGCAGGTTCTCGACTCCCCTCAGGAGCACCTTGACAGCGTCCGCGTCCGCGCGTGCGGGTGCGGGCGGCGAAACGGATGCGGCGGCGAACAGAACACAGGGGAGGACCCAGGAGCGGCGAGGCATGGCCAGAGTGTACCGGAACCCTTCGACTCCCCGGAGGTTGTCGGGGCGGGCCAAGATCAACCCGCGAGGGTTCGGCGCCTCGCTTCCCGCACACTCGCCCCCGTCGACCCTCCAAGCGCGATTGCCCCGTCAACCTCCGGAAGGTAGACTGGCCTGTGGCCGGAATGACTCGGAACCGTGGAAAGCGCGTGGGACGGGTTGCCGATGAAGCCGCGGAGGTCTTCGAGGACGTCGGTCAGGTTTCCCGGCGCTTGACCGTAGACTCGGTGGTCAGCATCTTCGCCTACCTCGGAGAGGTCTTCCTGTTGCTCGCCGATGCGGTGCGGGGCATGGGGCGCGGCCTGCACTACGGCGATTTCGTACGCCAACTCCTGGTGCTCGGAGTCCAGAGCATCCCGATCGCTGTCGCGACCGTCGCTCTCTCGGGCGCGGTGCTTGCCCTCTACACAGTCCAGTCCCTCACGACCTACGGCGCGGGCGGGCTTGTCGGCGGGATTGTCGCCCTCACGGTGGTCCGCGAGACCGGGCCACTCATTTCGAGCATCATGATGACCGCGCGGGCCGGCTCGGCGATCGCCGCCGAAATCGGGACCATGAAGGCGACCGAACAGGTCGACGCCCTCCGGGTGATGGGCCTCTCCCCGGTCGAATATCTTGCGTCGCCGCGCATCCTGGCCTGTGTCGTGATGCTTCCCGTGGCCACCATCTTCTCGGATGTCGCAGGGATCGCCGGCGGAATGTGGGTTGCCGTGTGGCAAGGCCAATCACGACAGGAATTCGTCAGCTCGTTCCGTACCCTGCTCGATATCAACGGATCCGATATTTTCGAAGGCTTGGCGAAAAGTGTCGTGTTCGGATTGATTGTCGGGACGGTCGGTTGCCGCGAGGGGTTGCGCTCCACCGGGGGGGCCGCCGGGGTCGGGCATTCCACGATCCGCGCCGTGGTGCTGGCGCTCGCGCTCATCTTTGTCGCCGACTTGATGGTGACATTCCTGAGCAGGGATGGCATTTTGTGAATCCGCTCGAACCGGGCGCGCGAACTGACGACCCTGCGAGGGGGCGCATCTCCATCCGCGGGCTTGGAGTTGCCTTGGGGGGGCGGCGCATCCTCGACGATATCAGCGTCGACATCGCGCCGGGCGAACTGTTGTGTGTCGTCGGCCTCTCCGGGTCAGGCAAGTCCACCCTTCTGCGTTGCCTGTGCGGGTTGGTCCGGCCGGACGCGGGCAGCATCGAGATAGACGCGTGTTC
>CAZYBA010000097.1:2207-6318 GCA_964646105.1 uncultured Armatimonadia bacterium | reverse complement strand
TCGTCTGCGGGTTCATTGTGGGGGCGGTCAGCTGCGGCGTGGAGTCGCGCTCCGCGAGCGATGGCGCCGGGGTCGCCTGGGTGCCGATCCGCGCACGCATGGGAATGGTCTTCCAGTACGCCGCATTGTTCGACTCGATGACCGTCTTTGAAAACGTGGCCTTCGGTATGGTCCGGGGACCCCGGCGCGACGAATACCGCACTTGGACCCGCCTGCAACTCGCCCGCCGTGTCACTTCCATCCTGCGCGATGTCGGTCTCCCCGGCATCGAGCGCCGTATGCCTTCGGATCTTTCGGGAGGGATGCGACGGCGTGTCGGACTGGCCCGCGCATTGGCAACGTCGCCCGAGATCGTCCTGTATGATGAGCCCACATCCGGCCTTGATCCGGTCACGGCCGCGGCGATCGACCAACTGATCCTCGATACCCGGGACCGCAACCGGGTCACCAGTGTGGTGGTCAGTCATGACATGCAGAGTGTTTTCCGGATCGCCGACCGTATTCTGATGCTGTACGAGGGAAAGACCCGCATACTGGGGACCCCCGACGACTTGCGTTCCAGTGACGATCCGGTGGTGCGGCAGTTTGTCAACGGCCTGGTCGACGGGCCGATCCAGGCGGGACGTCGTTGAGGGCCGCGATGCGGAGGTGGATTGCGTCGTGAACGAGACACAACGTTTCCTGGTGGTGGGAGTCACCCTGTCGGTGGCGGTAGGCGGACTCGCGCTCGCGGTCGCTTTCCTGCGCGGCAACCTGAACGAGAGCCACACCACCGACTATCGGGTTCGATTCGACGATGCCCGCGGAATCCAGTCTGGCTACCAGGTGCGTATGGCCGGGATCCCCATCGGGTCGGTGCAGGACGTGGTGCTGGTCGGCAAACGGGCGGAGCTGCATTTGCGTGTGGACGACCGCTACGCCATCCCCGGTGATTCCCGCTTCACGATTGTGACGCCGTTGATCGGCAGCACGCCCTACATCCAGGTTCTGCCGGGAGACTCGCCGCAGAAGCTCGACGCGACCGGGGTTCGGGAAGGGGAATCGTCCCCTGGACTCGACACCCTCATGGGCAAGGCCGATTCGATGATGGGCAAGGCGGATTCCCTGGTGGGGAATGTCGGAGAGGTGATCGGGGACGAACGCGTCCAGGATGATCTCCGCAAGACCGTCCACAACCTGCGACTGGCGTCCGACGAACTTCCCAAGACGCTGCGCCAGATCGATGCCGTGATTGGTAACGCCGCGGAGTTGTCACGTCAAACCACCCGCATCCTGCCCGGATTGGAAAAGCAGGTCGACCGGCTGGCCACGCGCACGGAATCGCTGTTGGTCGAGTTCCAGCGCGTCGCCAAGGCCGCCACCGGGGTGGCCGAGGAAGCCGACGGATTGGCGGGCGATCTGCGGGGGACGGTCGCTGAGAATCGCGAGACCATTCGGAAGTTGCTGGAAAATGCCAACGAGACAGTGGTTGCGGTGGCGAACGCGTCCACGAAATTGTCCGAGACATTGACCTCGGATGCGTTCAGGAACAATGTCAATCAGTCCATGGAGAATGTGGCCAACGCGAGCCGAAGCATGGTCACCATTGCCGAGCGCCTAGATGCGACGGCCGGTCAGATTCAGAAACTGGCATCGGATCCTGCGCTTTCGGACGACCTCAAGGAAACAGTCTCCAACATTCGCGCCACCTCCGAATCGGTGCGCGACGTCGCCGGACGCATCGCCAAGATGCGCCTGCCCGGTGAACGACGCCCGGAGACCACGGCACCCGAATCGCGACGACCGGCGCCTGCGCTGACCGAACCCGGCTTGACCTTTGATGGTCGGTACGGTACAACGGCGGAGCGTTTTCGTACCGACATCCATTTCGCAACCACCCCGTCCCGGACTGGCGAGTACTTCCGGTTCGGACTGACGGATGCCACCGAGTCAAGTCGGCTCAGTGTCCAGAAGGGGGTTGTCCGAGGAGGATCGGCGGTACGCTACGGACTCTTCGCCGGCAAGTGGGGGATCGGGCTCGACGCCCCGGTGCTGGGTTGGGACCTGCGGCTTGATGCCTACGACCCCAACCGCGCCACCACGGATGTTCGGCTCAAGAAACGGATCGGAACCGATTTCTCCGTGTTGTTTGGTCTCGATTCGCTCGGGAACGGCAACCGGCCGATGGTCGGAGTCCAGATCAAGAGGTAGGTACAGATGAAAGTCATTTTGTCCAAGGACATCTCCAAGGTCGGCATCGAAGGCGAGATCGTCACGGTCGCCGACGGCTTCGCGCGCAACTACCTGCTTCCCCGCGGTCTCGCGGTCGAGGCGGTCGGTGGCGTTCTGAAGGAGTACGAGCAGCATCAGGCTGCGCAGGAGCGCAAGGCCGGGAAGTTGCTCGCGCAAGCGCAGACGGCGCAGGCGGCCCTTGACGGCCGTGCGGTCACCATCGCCGCGAAGTCCGGTGTTGGCGAGCGCCTGTACGGGTCGATCACCGCTGCGGATATCGCCGGCGCCATTCAGAGCGAACTCGGAGTTGCCGTCGACAAGCGCAAGATCGGTCTGCTCGACCCGATCAAGGCGGTCGGCACCTACTCGGTTCCGGTCAAGCTCCATCGCGACATCGCAGTCACGGTCACCATCAACGTCGCCAAGGCCTGAGCCGCGCGACTCTCGTTGGCAACACCCCCGCCGCCTCCGCGGCGGGGGTTTGTCTTTGGAACCTCCCCATGCTTGAACGCATCCCGCCGCACAACATCGAAGCCGAGATGGCCGTGCTCGGGGCGCTCCTGCTCGGCGATCGCCGGGCTGTCGAGAAATCCAGCGAAATCCTGACTCGCGACGATTTCTACCGCGAAGCGCACGGACGTATCTTCGACGCCATGATGGCCCTCGCCGAAAAAGACGAGCCGGTCGATATCATCACCCTTCGAAACGAACTCGGGACCCGGGGGACACTGGATGCGGTGGGAGGAATCTCCTACCTGATGCAGTTGGGCGACTTTGTCCCGACCGCCGCCAATCTGACCTATTACGCCAAGATCGTCAGTGAAAAGGCCCTGCTGCGCCGCTTGATCGAGACATCCGGCGAAATCGCAGGAATGGCGTACGGGGAAGTGGACGATGTCGACCAACTGGTCGATCATGCGGAACGCTCGATCTTCCAGGTCGCGCGCAAGCGTCGGAACGAAGGCTTTGCGGCGCTGAAGCCGCTTCTCACCGAAACGTTCGAAAAGATCGACACCCTCTATCACGAGCGAGGGGTCACCACCGGGGTCGATACGGGGTTCAACGACCTCAATTACATGACCAGCGGGTTTCAGCCGGGCGACCTGATCATCGTCGCCGCCCGACCGTCCATGGGGAAGACCGCGCTCACCCTGACCGTGGGGCAGAATGCCGCTCTCAAGGGAAGCACGGTCGCAGTGTTCTCGCTGGAAATGAGCAAGGAATCGCTGGTCCAGCGCATGATTTGTTCGGAGGCCCGGGTGGATGCGCACCGCCTGCGGACCGGCTATCTGCAGGAGGACGACTGGTCCCGGCTTGCCCAATCGGTCAACCGGCTTTGGGAGTGTCCGTTGTACATTGACGACACCAGCGATGTGAGTTCCCTCGAGATGCGTGCCCGGTGCCGGCGGTTGCGTGCCGAAGCCGGAGGACTGGATCTGGTGATCGTCGACTACCTCCAGTTGATGCGCGGCAGTGCCCGCAGCGCCGAGAACCGCAATCAGGAAATCTCCGAGATCGCCCGGGGTCTCAAGAGCCTTGCCCGCGAACTCGAAGTGCCGGTCGTGGCGCTGTCCCAACTTTCGCGATCGGTGGAACGCCGCGAAGACAAGCGCCCCATGCTCAGCGACCTGCGTGAATCGGGATCGATCGAGGCAGAGGCCGACTTGGTCATGTTCATTTACCGACCCAGTTATTACGCCCGCAAGGAAGCGATCTCGGCGGACGATGCCGACAAGGAACCGGAGGATTCCGCCGGTGGCATGGACGGGGAAGAGGCGGAGATCATCATCGCCAAGCAGCGAAACGGCCCCATCGGCACGACGAAGCTGCGCTTCTTCAACGACTTCACGCGCTTTGAGAACATGTCGGAGGTCGAGTGAGCGACGCGCCGGTCCGGGCG
>CAZYBA010000097.1:580-2197 GCA_964646105.1 uncultured Armatimonadia bacterium | reverse complement strand
AAATACGCCCGTTTCGAAAACCTCGCGCGCTACACGGAGGACAATCCGTTTTGAAAATACTGGTGGTTGGCGGCGGTGGCCGCGAACACGCGTTGTGTTGGAAACTTTCCCGAAGCAGGGACGTCCGCAAGGTGTACTGCGCTCCTGGAAACGCCGGTACCGCCCTGGTTGCGGAGAATCTCCCGATCGCGGCGACCGACATCGAGGGCCTGCGCAATTTTGCGGAACTGCATTCCATCGACCTGACTGTCGTCGGCCCGGAGAAACCGCTGGTCCTCGGCATTGTGGATGCGTTCGAAGCACGCGGCCTTCGTATCTTCGGGCCGTCGGCCGAACCCGCCCGCTTGGAAGGGTCCAAGGTTTTCTCCAAGGAACTGATGGCCGCGGCAGGCATTCCCACCGCACCGTTCCGTGTTTTCGACAATCCGGAAGCGGCGTTGGGCTATCTTCGAGAGCGGTCGTTCCCGTGCGTCGTCAAAGCCGATGGCGACGCTGCCGGCAAGGGAGTCGTGGTCGCAAAGACTTTCGACGAAGCAGCGGCAGCGGTCGGGGCGATGATGGTGGAGCGGGTGTTCGGTCCCTCCGGGGAGCGTGTCGTGGTCGAGGATTGCCTGGTCGGCGAAGAAGCCAGTGTCATGGCGTTCGTCGACGGTCGTACGGTCGCGGTGATGGTTCCGATCCAGGACCACAAACGCATTGGCGAAGGCGACACGGGGCCCAACACCGGTGGCATGGGGGCCTATGCGCCGGTCCCGAACCTGTCGTCGGGACAGCTCGAGCGAATCGTCGAGACCATTCTCCAACCGGCGGTCGACGCCATCCGCGAAACCGGAATACCGTACCGTGGAGTATTGTTCGCCGGAATCATGCTCACCCCGGACGGGCCGATGTGCCTTGAATTCAATTGTCGGTTCGGCGACCCCGAAACCCAGGTGGCGTTGCCGTTGCTCGAGACCGACCTGTGCGACATTCTGCGTGCGGTCGTCGACGTGCGTCTCGAGGAACAACCGGTCGTGTTTGCAGACCGAGCAGCGGTGACCGTGGTGATGGCCGCGGGCGGATACCCCGGCACGTACCGGACCGGAGATCCGATCGAGGGAATCGAATCGGCGTCCAGTCTCGATGCGGTCGAGGTATTTCAGGCAGGCACCACCGTCGACGACGACGGCACGGTGCGCACTGCCGGCGGGCGCGTCCTGACCGTCACCGCGACCGGCGCCGATTTCACGGAGGCACGGATGCGCGCCTACGAGGGGGTCGGGAGGATCCAATTCGACGGAGCCGTACACCGGCGTGACATCGGGTGGCGAGCCATGGGGACTGTTTCGTGAATCCCGGGCCGTTGCCGCGGGCGCATTCCCACAACGACTACCTGCGGTCGCGGCCGCTGCTGGACGCGTTGGAGTCGGGGTTCTGCTCGGTCGAGGCCGATGTCTTTCCGGTGGACGGAGTGCTGCAGGTGGCCCACGATCGCAAGGATTTGAGCCCGGATCGCAATTTGGCGGCTCTGTATCTCGCACCGTTGTGGGCGCGTTACCGTCGGCACGGGGGAATCCACGCCAACCGTGAACCGTTTCATCTCTTGATCGACTTCAAGTCGGACGCCGAAAAGTCCGC
>CAZYBA010000097.1:0-545 GCA_964646105.1 uncultured Armatimonadia bacterium | reverse complement strand
GTTTGCTCCGATGTTGACCCGTTACGAGGCCGGTCGGGTTCAGGCCGGCGCGGTGACGGTCTTGGTTTCGGGAGCACGTCCCACGGCGTGGGCCAGGCGCCGCCGGCGCCGTTTGTTTGCCCTGGACGGTCGACCGGATGACCTCGGCAAGGGCGAACCGGTCGATCTGTTCCCGCTGGTCAGCCAAAGTTGGTTGGCCCTGTTCAAATGGTACGGGGTGGGCCCGATGGCGCTTGCCGATCGGGAAAAACTGGCCGCTCTGGTCAATCAGGTCCATGCCGAAGGGCGTCGACTTCGGTTCTGGGCAGCACCCGACAATCCCGCGGGGTGGAGCATCCAATGGGCTGCCGGAGCCGACCACATCAATACAGACAAAATCCCGGAGTTGGCGACGTGGATTCGCCGACGGCCGACGGCTACCTGAGTCCGCGGCGTTCGCCTGAGGAATTCCTCGTTTTTCACCGATCAATTCAACAGTTCCCCGCGAACGCGCGTTTCGCGGAATCCCAGGAGTTACGATCCCATGTCTCGTTGCAATGATTTTC
>CAZYBA010000096.1:4791-9832 GCA_964646105.1 uncultured Armatimonadia bacterium | reverse complement strand
CACGGCTAACACGACGATGCCCGCACCGACCGCTTCGAGAAATTCCGCCGAGGAGGAACCCGCGTTGCCGTGTCGGGCCGCATGCAGCCAATCGGACCGCAACCGAAACGGACCACGCGCAAGCAATGCCGCCTCTCCGTCCTGTTCGATACCCCCCGCCCACAAAAACTCCGTTTCGCCGTAGCGGAGCTGGACGACCAGAGAGTTGTTTCCCGCCGCAGGGGATCGTCTCACCAAATCGTTGGCAGGCGCCAGAAACCGTACCGAAACACTGTCCAACCAACGAACGTCGCCGTCTCGAACCGGGACGATGGGGGAACCTTTTGACGCCAGAAGACGGCGCGTATCTTCTTGACGTTGGTTCACGCGTGGCCATCCATTGTCGACTGCGGCCTTTACGGGAAAGGATTCCACTAGGCGGGTCGCTCCACCCAGGCAGTCCGCGTAGGGGTACGGCAGGATCAACAGGTCAACAGAACGGCATCCCGCCGCCTGCAGTGACGCGATTAGGCGTGATTCCGAGCCGGGTGTACCGGTTCCAATCACGACGAATTTTCCGGTGGGTGTTCGAATCCACGTGGCCTCGCCGTTTCCGACAGGGACGACGGTTACCGCGAGCAGATTGCGCGGGAAGGGGGCCAAGGTCGGACGACGCAAGCGCATACCGGACCAGACACCCAGAAAACCCAGAACAATCAGGGTCACGATACCCAAAATGGGAAAACGTCGGGAGGAACGTCGGCGACGCGACCGGAAACTCTCCGCCCGCATGACTAGCGGCCGTCGGTCTTGTCGTTGACGGTCATCTGGTACGACAAAACCGCCAATTCCTGGAGGAAGGAAACGTTGCGAACGACAATTCCGGGCGGCGTCCTCAACAATGTCGGAGCGAAGTTCAGAAACGCACGCACGCCATGGCGCATGGCTTCGTCGGCCGCCAATTGTGCAGCCTCTCCAGGCACGGCCAAGATGGCGATCCGTGCCGCAATCGACCCGTTGACCTCGGGAAGGCGCCGGATATCTTGGATGTCCATACCGTGCAGACGACGACCAACCTTGCCCGGATCATTGTCAAAAATGGCGACGATCTGGAATTTGTGTTCCTCGAGACCCGGATAGCTTGCCAAAGCCGACCCCAGATTTCCCGCTCCGATGAGAAGGATCGGCTGTACGCGCTGAATCTGAAGGATTCGGGCCAGATGCGCTTCCAAGCCCGTGACCGAATAACCGACACCCGGTTTGCCGAACTCGCCGAAATACGAGAGGTCCTTACGGAATTGGGCAGCACTGATACCGGACAAGTGCTCGATCTGGGCCGAGGAGATGGTCTCAATTCCCGACGCTCCCGCGTCCACCAAGCAGCGCAAGTAGGTGGTGAGACGTTCCAGCGTCGGAACCGGAACGCGTCCGGCCCCGGAATCCATTGGCAATTCGGGTACGGAATCGGGCATCGCGCCATTATACCGAAGGGACCGTCTCCTCGGGTTCCTCGGGAGCATCGTCGTCGATGTAGTCGAATTCCAGCCCACGGATTCGAACGGTATCGCCTTCGGCCGCGCCCAATTCCTTGAGTTTTCGGAATACTCCCCAACGTTCGAGCTGACGCTGGAGCCGGCGCAAGGCATAATCGTTGCCGAGGTCCGTCATTGCAACCGTACGTTCGAGGTAGGTGCCCTGCACGACAAACACTCCATCGGCATCCCGGAGGATGGTGAATTGTCGGGGATCTTCCTTCTGATCAGATAGCGTGATACGGACTGGTTGCGTCGAAACGGGATCGGGTTTGCTCAAGGTCGACAGTTGCTGCCAGGTCGCCCACAACAGGTCTTGTACTCCCTCGCCGGTAACCGCCGAGATTTCATGGACGGGTATTCCCAACCCCGTGAAGTGGTCGTGGATGCGAGCCAACTCCGTGCGGTCCGCAACGAGATCCGCACGGGAAAGCACGATGCGCTGCGGCAATTCGGCCAAGGTGGGCGAAAACGCTCTCAACTCCTGATTGATGATGCGGAAATCCTCCAATGGATCACGCCCCGACAAGCCCGAGACATCCAGGAGATGCAACAGCAGGCGCGTACGTTCCAGATGCTTCAGAAACTGAATACCCAGTCCGGCACCTGCGCTCGCACCTTCGATCAATCCCGGAACGTCCGCGAGGACAAAGTGATGTACATGGTCAACGCGCACCAAGCCTAGATTTGGGACCAAGGTTGTGAAGGGATAGTCGGCAATCTTAGGCCGGGCCGCGGAAACAGCAGCCAGCAGGGTGGACTTGCCCACATTCGGAAAGCCAAGCAGCCCGACATCAGCCAATGATTTGAGCTCGAGCCGGATATCGTGGACAATTCCCGGCTCACCATGCTCCGCGAATTTCGGAGCTTGCTGCACAGAACTGACAAAATGAACATTGCCGCGTCCCCCGCGGCCACCACGGGCAATCACAACACGCATGGGATGTCGGTCGAGATCGGCAAGCACCTCTCCGCTGGCCACATCGATAGCCTGCGTCCCGGGCGGAACCTTGAGGACCAAATCGGAGCCATCCCGGCCGTATTGCCGCTTGGACATTCCATCGCCGCCACGGTCCGCTCGGTATTTCTTGCCGGGACGAAAATCGAGAAGCGTGGACAGGTTGGCGTCGGTTTCCAGAACGACCGAACCGCCATGGCCGCCATCGCCACCATCCGGGCCACCCCGGGGGACGTGTTTCTCACGGCGGAAGGTGACTGCGCCCTTGCCACCGTCACCTGCCAGAACCTGAATAGTTACTTCGTCGATAAACATCGAATATTGGATTCCCGGAAAAGCGAACAGCCCGGATAGAGATCCGGGCTGCTGACAGACAAACGAATTCGATCAGGCGACAGGAGTTGCTTCCACTCCCGGCTTGACCGCATAGACACTGATCCGGCGGGCCTGCTTGGGACCCTCGAACGCGACATAGCCGTCAATCTTGGAGAACAGGGTGAAGTCGCGGCCCATGCCCACGTTCACACCCGGATCGAACTTGGTGCCACGTTGACGAACTAGGATCGAACCTGCGGAGACATACTCGCCGCCGTATTCCTTAACGCCGAGCATCTGGGGATTCGAGTCACGACCGTTGCGGGACGACCCGACACCTTTCTTATGTGCCATGGAACTAACTCCTCAACCTTGAATCGAATCAATGCGCAAGCGCGTTTCATATTGACGATGACCGTAATGGCGCTGATGGCCCTTCACCTTGATGTAGGTGAGGCCATGGATCTTCTTACCCTTGCCCTGGCCTACGATGGTTCCGGTGACCGTGGCCCCCGCCACCGTCGGAGAGCCGGCGCGCGGCGACTCACCGCCCACAAACAACACGTCGTCAATGACGACCTGATCGCCGACAGCGCCCTCGAGGCGCTCGACCACGACGGTGTCGTTGGACGCGACGCGATATTGCTTGCCACCGGTGCGAATCACAGCATACATGGAAATAGGACCTTCCGTTAAACGAGACAACCCTCGGTATTTACCATGAACTTTCGGGCATGTCAACTCGGGCGATCGTGTTGTGCCTGCAGGCGATGGCATGCTATTCTCATGCCCGGAGTTTTCCCCATGCGTCCCAAACGACTTACCCTCAAGAATATTGTATTGTTGCTCGCTGCTGTTGCCATCGTGGCCGGCCTCGCCCGGTGGGGAAGTCTCGGATTTCCCATGCCCGGCGCGGGAGTTCCCAGCACGAAGGACCGCATCGTATTTGTATCGGACAGAGCCGGTCAAAATGATATCTGGATGATGGAGGCAAAGCCCGGGGGCAACGCACAATCCCTCACCGACGATCCGATGGATGATCGGGAGCCGGTTTTTTCGCCGGATGGGCAGACCGTGGTTTTCACGTCCAACCGACAGAAAAACCAACTTGGCCTGTTTGCTCCCGGTGTGGTCCGCCACCTGTTTGTGATGCAGGCGGCCCCGGGACAATCACTGAATCCGCTGACACAGAGCTCGGCTTCCTCCGGAACGAAGGAGCGTCCTGCTTTCCCCGACCCGCGCAAGGTGTTCTTCCTCGACGGTGGGCGTGTGCATTCCATCGCACCGGATGCCAGTGATCCGGTCGCGGTTTTTCCGACGGCGCAACAGCGACGCGGTAACGCACTGATTTCGGAGTTGTTCGAACGCGGGGGAGTGGTGGATTACGCGGCTTCCAAGGATGGACTCTGGGTCGCCGCGGTCGTAAAACGCGAAGACGATCAGGTGCTGGTGGTCTACGACGTGGAGAACAAGATCCCCGCGGCACTGGCCGTCGGTCAGCGAATCAAGACTGCGTTCCTACCCGACGGCGCATTGATTGCTTCGGTCGATGAAGGAAGTGCGGTGAAGGATCCGATCCCATTCACCGACGAGATGGCGTCCAAGGTGGGGAGCCTTGCCGTATTGCTTCCTTCATCCGCGGACACCGCTCCTGGCAGGCATGTGCTGCTGCGGTTCCGCTTTGGCAACACTCTCTCCGTCGATATGCAGACTGATTTGCCCGGCGAAGTTGGCGGCGTCGTGACGTCGCCTGACGGTCGCCATGTCGCGCTGGTCGGCGGAACCGACGCTCCGGGCCTGGTTGTGATCACACTTGAGTCGTCGTCGGCGATGGTTCTCGAAACCAGGGCCGTGGAAGGCGTATCGTTCTCGCCCGATTCGAAAACCCTGGCATTCGCCTGCGAGGGAGACATCTGGACCGTCCCTGTCTCGGGTGATGCTCGGCCGGAAAATTTGACCAGCGGAAAGGGTAAGAATCGGTCGCCGTCTTGGTCGCCTGCCAGAAACTGACCAATACGTTTGCTGAACTACGATAGAAAACCCCCGCGGAACAGGTCCGCGGGGGTTTTCCCTAAGATCGGCGAATGGCTTCAGCGCCGGGGACGGAAGCGCGCTCGCGGCATTTCGTCACCGTCATCATCCGATTCCGGAGCGGCCACAGGGGCGGGTGCTTCGGAATCGCGCGGACCTCGGTCCCCTCGGTCACCACCGCGCCCGCCACGGTCACCACCACGGTCACCGCCACGTCCGAAGCGGC
>CAZYBA010000096.1:4503-4781 GCA_964646105.1 uncultured Armatimonadia bacterium | reverse complement strand
GGACGACCCGGTTCGGGATTCGCCGGATCGAATGGTTCTTCCAGTCCACGTGCCGTGGCATTGACACGGCCTTGCGGATCGATCTCGGTGACCCGGACCCGCAGAACGTCGCCGAGGTTGAGTGCCTCGTCGGGACGAGCCGGTGGCGGGTCGGCAATCTGCGAGACATGAACAAGTGCGTCCTTGCCGCCGGGCAATGCCACAAAGGCCCCGAACTGCAGGAACCGCACCACGGTGCCTTCGTAGATCTCGCCGGGGGACAGGGTTTTGGTCATGCC
>CAZYBA010000096.1:0-4493 GCA_964646105.1 uncultured Armatimonadia bacterium | reverse complement strand
TCGATGATGGACTTGGCCATGTCGCCACCCGCGCCATCCACCGAAGTGATGTGCACCGTGCCGTCTTGTTCGATGTCAATCTTTGCGCCGGTGTCGGCGCAGATCTTCTTGATGTTTTTGCCGCCGGGACCGATCACCCCACCGATCTGTTCGGGATCGATCTTGAGTGAAATGATCCGCGGTGCGTACTCGGAGAGTTCGCCTCGTGGCGTCTCGATCGCTTCATTGATTTTGCCCAGAACGTGCAGTCGCGCATCACGGGCTTGATCGAACCCTTGGACGAACACTTCGCGGGGAATGCCTTGGATCTTGGTATCCAACTGCAATGCGGTAATGCCTTCCGCGGTGCCCGCAACCTTGAAGTCCATGTCTCCGGAGAAGTCTTCCATTCCCTGGATGTCGGTCAGGACTGCAAACCGCTCTCCGGTCTCGTCCGTGATAAGGCCCATTGCGATCCCGGCGACCGGTGCCTTGATCGGCACGCCGGCGTCCATCAGGGCAAGTGTGGAGCCACAGGTGGAGGCCATCGAGGTCGACCCGTTGCTCTCGAGAACCTCGCTGGTGAGGAGATTCGTGTAGGGCCATGCGGCTCCTTCCGGAAGAACCGGAATCAACGCACGTTCTGCCAACGCGCCGTGACCGATCTCCCGTCGGCCGGGACCGCGCATCGGCCGGGCTTCGCCGACCGAGTAGGGTGGGAAGTTGTAGAAGTGCATGTACTTCTTTTCCCCATCCTCCTCAAGCGTATCCACCATTTGGGCGTCACCGGGCGAGCCCAGCGTACAGGTGGTCAGGACTTGGGTTTGGCCGCGCGTGAACAATCCAGAACCGTGGACCCGGGGAAGAAGGCCGACTTCGCACGAAATCGGACGAATCTCCTTGGTGCCGCGTCCGTCGGGACGCTTGCCCTCAGACAGGATGAGGTCGCGAAGTTGTTCCTTGACGACCTTGTCTGCGATCTCCTTGAGGTCGGCGACGTTGTCCGGGTATTCGCCCTGCAATTCGCTGGCGACCATGTCGATCAACAGGGTCAAACCTGCCTCGCGGCTTGCCTTGTCCGGGTCCTGCAATCCTTCGCGCAGGCGCGCCGCGTACCGATCGCGCACAACCGACAGAATCTCCTTGTTGGGAGTGTGCAACGCGACTTCCCGCTTGGGCTTGCCCGCCTTCGCGCGAAGTTCTTCAATCGCAATGCATTGGTCCTTGATGATCGCCTGTGCGTAATCGAACGCCTCGAGAACCTGCGCCTCCGTCACTTCCTTTGCGCCCGCTTCCACCATCAGGATTGCTTTGGCGGTTCCAGCGACAACCAGATCGAGGCGGGACGCGGCGACTTGTTCCTGGGTAGGGTTGCAGATGAACGCGCCTTCTTCGTCCATGCCGACGCGCACCGCGCCGATGGGACCGGCCCAGGGAATATCGGAGACATGCAGTGCTGCGCTCGCCGCGAGGATGGCGTAGACATCCGGCAGATAATCCATGTCCGCGGAGAGCGGCATGGCGATTACCTGGACGTCGTTGCGCATGCCCTTGTCGAACAGGGGGCGCAAAGGTCGGTCGATGAGCCGCGACGTCAGGACCGCCTTTTCAGAGGGGCGGCCCCCTCGCTTGACAAATCCACCGGGGATCTTGCCGACCGCGTATTTCCGCTCCTCGTAGTCGCAGGTGAGCGGAAAGAAATCAATGCCGCCGCGGACCGAGCCCATGGTGGCGGTGGAGAGCAGGACTGTATCGCCCGCCCGGACAACGACGGCACCGCTGGCTTGCTTGGCCAGTTTGCCGGTTTCGATGGAGATGACCCGGCCACCCGGCAGGGTCATCTCTACGGAATGGACCGTAGACATGATGGTTACTTTTTCACTTTTCCATTACGCACGCATTCGTTTGCCGGCGGATTCCCGTTTGGAAATCTCTCGGAAAACAAAAAAGGGCGTTCCGCCGTGGTTTGCGGACGCCCTTGGTTTCGGGCTGGGGGCCCCTACAACCGGGACCGAATACCCAAACGCTGCACCAAGGTGCGGTAGCGTTCAATATCGATTCCGGCCAGATACCCCAGCAAACGCTTGCGGCGGCCGACCAACATGAGGAGGCCGCGTCGCGTGTGGTGGTCCTTCTTGTGGACCTTGAGGTGCTCGGTGAGCTGTGTGATCCGCGCAGTGAGAAGCGCAATTTGCACTTCGGGGCTACCCGTGTCGGAATCGTGGGTCTTGTAGTCCGCGATCACCTGGGCGGCTGTTTCGTTGCTAAGTGACATATGGGGGATACACTCCTGATTGTTTGATCGCTTCCCGATCGGAAAGCGGGATTTCGATTGCAGCCCGCGCCTCCATCCCCCCGGACGGTGGGTCGCGCGCCCAGCACTTTTGCGTAAGAGGCAATCGAACCTTTCGGCAAGGTCCCACTGCGTCAGAAGCGGTAGGCTGTTAAGATACGAGACAGGACAATGCCCCGCTCCCATCACCGCCAATTTACCACGGGAACTCGGGCGGCCCAACCCGACAGGAAAACTCTCCTTGACACGCAAGTGGCGTTTCGGTATACTCTCGCGGTTGCGGTGATTGTCAATGGTTGCCCTTGACGCGTCGCATGAATCGTCGAATCAGCGCTTGTTGTCGGGAAGGATGGGCGGCGGACACCGAAATGGATGGTTCGAGTCCTGCAGTGACACGGGGTTGTCTCCGTGTCCACCAAGCCTTTCGCGGCCAGCGCCACGCTGCCGCGTTTTTTGTTGCGCGGACGAGCAGTCACATCGGGAGCGGAATTTAAACGGATGCCAACGATCAGCCAATTGGTGCGCAAGGGCCGTAAGAAGGTCGAGAAGAAGAGCAAGTCTCCGGCGATGAAGGGTAATCCCCAGAAGCGCGGCGTGTGTGTTGTTGTTCGGACCATGACCCCCAAGAAGCCGAACTCGGCGTTGCGCAAGGTGGCCCGCGTCCGCCTCAGCAACGGTATTGAAGTGACGGCCTACATTCCGGGGATTGGACACAATCTGCAGGAACACAGCGTGGTCATGATCCGCGGCGGTCGCGTCAAGGATCTGCCCGGTGTGCGCTACCACATTGTTCGTGGCACGCTCGACGCCCAGGGCACCAAGGACCGCAAGTCGTCCCGCTCGAAGTACGGTACCAAGAAGCCCAAGGCTGCAGCGAAGTAACGGAGGAACTGATTACATATGCCACGCAAGGGACCCGCTCCGCGCCGCGAAGTTTTGCCTGACCCGATCTACGGGGAAGTTATCGTCAGCCGGTTTATCAACCGGTTGATGCTTGACGGCAAGAAAGCGGTTGCTGAGAAGATTTTCTACCAAGCGCTTGAACGATGCGAAACCCGCGCCGGACGACCCGGGATCGAGGTTTTCCAAGATGCGCTGCGCAATGTCATGCCCCAGGTCGAGGTGAAGCCCCGCCGCGTCGGCGGAGCCACCTACCAAGTTCCGATCGAGGTGCGTTCCGAACGGCGAACATCCTTGGGCATCCGGTGGATGATCACGTTCGCTCGGCGGCGCAACGGTCGGTCCATGGTCGACAAACTCTCTGCCGAACTGCTGGACGCATCGAACAAGCAGGGCGGCGCAGTACGTCGCCGTGAGGAAGGCTTCAAGATGGCGGAAGCCAACAAGGCTTTCTCCCACTACCGCTTCTGAGTCGTTTTTCCCAACCCCGGCGTTCTCCGATACCGAGGCGCCGGGGTTTGGTATGTCTGAACCCGGGCCGTTCGATGCGGGCAGTCATCAACGGTCAATCCACGGAGGTCCATCATGCCCCGCTCCATCAGTTTGGCCAACACACGCAACATCGGCATTGCGGCGCACATCGACGCCGGCAAGACCACATGCACCGAGCGAATCCTTCTGTACACCGGTGTCAACTACAAAATCGGTGAAGTCCATGAAGGCGCCGCCACCATGGACTGGATGGAACAGGAACGTGAACGGGGCATCACAATCACGTCTGCCGCGACGACCTGTTTCTGGGGCCTGGAGACTAGTTCCGACCCCGTGAAGGCAGCCCAGGGTGCGCGCGAATCCTCGCACCGCATCAACATCATCGACACGCCAGGTCACGTGGACTTCACCGTCGAGGTGGAGCGCTCCATGCGCGTGCTCGACGGAGCTGTCGCCGTGTTCTGCGCCGTCGCCGGTGTGCAGCCCCCGCCCGAAACCGTTCGGCGCCCAGCCACCCAGCACAAGGTGCCACGCCTGATCTTCGTCAACAAGATGGACCGCACCGGCGCCGATTTTTACAATGTTGTGAAGATGGTCAAGGAGCGCTTAGGTGCTCCTGCAGTCCCGATCCAGATTCCCATCGGTGCGGAAGGGGACTTCAAGGGCGTCATCGACCTCGTCGAGATGAAAGCTGTCACCTACACGAACGACGACTTCGGCAAGGCTCCGGTCATCGGCGAGATCCCGGAGAGCCTCCGTGAACTTGCTGACGAGTATCGTGTGGCGGTGGTCGAAGCGGCGGCCGAGCAGAGCGACGAACTCATGGAAA
>CAZYBA010000095.1:0-9864 GCA_964646105.1 uncultured Armatimonadia bacterium | reverse complement strand
GTAACCGAGACCCCATCGTTGTCCGCCCCATCCGTGAGTGCTTCGCCGTTGACGGCGCCCAGTCTGATCCCCGAACCCGATGTCCCCACCTCGGCGGAGTTCAGCCTCGACGATGTCCTGAGGGTCTGGCCGGTCTTCCTCGACGAAGCAGGCAAGTATTCCAAGCAGGCGCAAGTATTCCTGACCGCAGCGCGACCGACAACGGTCGATTCCGGCGTGGTTGTGATCAACTTCTCCAACCGTGCGAACTGCGAGATGATGCAGCAGCAAAAGCAGCAGGAGTTTATCCGGCGCATGCTCGGGCGATCGCTCGGGGCGCCCAACGGCAGTGTTCCCGTGCGTCTGGTGGTCGACGACGCAATGCAGCCCGTGGCTCGTCAGACCCGGACATCCAAGCCACGGCGGCATTGGATGCGCTCGAGCTCACCCCGGAAACGACCGAACGTCCGGCCGCCCAGCCTTCCGCCGCTCCGCCGGCGCCGAAATCGGTCGCTCCACCACCCCCTCCCGCAGTACCCGAACCCGCTGCCGAGAATGTCGCCGACAACCCCCTCGTCCAAGACATCCTCTCCACATTTGGCGGTACCATCATCGATTCCTGAATACTCCAACGCCGACGTTCGCCAGGGCGGCGCGGCATGAAAGGCAACTCCAATGGCAAATCCCTTCAAAGGCATGGGCGCAAATCAACTCGGCGGGGCCGGCATGGCCAAGATGCTTGAACAGGTTCAGAAGAAAATGTTCGAGGACGCCGAGAAGATGAACGAGCGACTCGAGGCGGCACGGATCGAGGGAACCGCCGGAGGTGTGGTCAAGGCGATCGTCGACGGCAACGGCAACCTGGTCGAGCTCAATCTGGCCAAGGATGCCGTGGATCCGGACGATGTGGAAACGCTGCAGGAATTGATCCTGACGGCGGTCAACGCCGCGATCGCGCAATCCACCGAGATGCGGACCGAAGAACAACGCAAACTGATGCCCAACGTCCCCGGGCTCAACATCCCCGGGTTGCTCTAACCGCATCAAGTGCCTGCCTACGCCCGTCCCCTCGCCCGCCTGATCGCCGAATTCGAACGTCTCCCGGGTATCGGCCCCAAGAGTGCTCAGCGCCTCGCATTGCATATCCTTGGACTTACCCGGGAAGAGGCGCAACGCTTCGCCGACGCGATCGTCGACGTCAAGGAACGCATCAGCACGTGCTCGGTCTGTCACAATTTCACCGACCGACCCGTTTGTGAACTCTGTTCCGACACGCGGCGCGACCCGCAGCTGCTGTGCGTGGTTGCCGAACCCCGCGACTTGATCGCGTTGGAGAAGACCGGTGAATTCCGGGGCCTTTACCATGTCCTGGGCGGTGTTCTCGCTCCGATGGACGGCATCGGACCCGACCAGCTGCGGATCCGCGAATTGATCGCGCGCGTGGGCGACGGCGACATCCGGGAAATCATCCTGGCGACCAATCCGACGGTCGAGGGGGACGCCACCGCGGTATACCTGACCCGGTTGCTGAAGCCGCTGGGACCAAGGGTGACCCGAATCGCCCACGGCGTGCCGGTGGGTGGCGATATCGACTACGCCGATCAGGCCACCCTGATCCAGGCGTTCGAAGGACGACGCGAACTTTGATGGTGAAAAACTCGTGGACCAACGTCGCGCTGGCGGCGGCATGCCTCGGCTTGGCGCTTTCCGCATCCGACGACGCCCGGGCGCAGGCTCCGATGCCTGCGCCGGCCGCTCCAACAGCCGCACGCCAGGCCACCGTCCGGATCACCTACGACGCCAATTACATTTACGCGGCGTTTCAAGTTGACGACTCCCATCTGACATCGCCGATGCGGGGATCGTCTCCGACCACCTGGCCGTCCATCGCCAACGACGACGCAGTGGCGTTGCATGTGGGTGTCGGCCCGAAACAAATGGCGTTGGTGGTTTCCGCCGCGGGCGCGTATGCCTGGCTCGCCGACGGGAAAGCGGTTCCGTTCTTCAGCATGAAGTTCGCCAATGTGTTGCGGGGCACCCTCGATCGGGTGGACGATCAGGACGGTGGATTCGATATCGAGATGGCATTGCCTTGGACCGCACTCGGCTTGCCGCCGGGTTCCGGTCCGTCGAGCGGCACCCCCGTGACCGGTTGCGCGGTGATCTACAAATCCGGTTCCAACCCGACCGTTTTCCCGGCGGACGCACAGCCGGACCGGCCCGCCGGTTGGCCGGTAATTCGCGCCGAGCCGGGGGCAGGGCTCACCATGATCCGGCGCGAGACTCCGCCGGTGATCGATGGCAAGATCGAGGGTTCGGAATGGCCGGGCACGGGCCTTGTGGTCGCAGTTCCGGACCTGATTCCCGAGCGGACCGCTCCGGTGCTCCCCCTTCCCCTGGATCCCCTTGTTCCGGGCGATCGTTCCGTCCCGATCCCGGATCGAAACGACGACACCCTCCTTGCGGAACGACATGTTTTTGCACGATTCTGGCCGGGCCTCAACGCCGATCTTCTCAAACGGTCCGCTCCTCCGCGCGGGGTACTGGATCCGAACGGAATTTTCACGCCGATCGACCACCCGGCGATCGCATACGGTCCATGGACTTCGTCGGACCGGGTGGGATGGCACCGCTTGCAGTTGACCGGCATGGCGCAGGCGGGAATCGATACGGCCTGGACCATGGTGGTGCCCGACGGACATCCGATGTCTCCGTTCGACACCAAAGCGCTCACGGTGCTCGGTGCGGCGCGGCGCGAACTCGAGCGCGAAGGGGAGTCTGTCCCGGCATTGGCCCTGTGGATCGAACCCACTGCGGACTCCACGCCGATCGACCTGTCTACCGAGTCAGGCAAGAGTTCACTCTATCGGACCATACAGCGCTGGATGGACACCGTTCCCGTTTCCCAACGGCGCGTCGTGCGGGTCCCGATGGGTGAAGGCACAGTCCCGGCGTACCCGATCGTGTTGGCGGTCCCCGCCGCGTGGTCGAATGCCGATGCCGCATGGGCTTCCGAACTCCGTGCCCGCTTCGCCGCCGAATATGGCGCAAAATCCGGTGGCGCGACCCTTTGGTTTGTCGGAAACTCCGATTTTCCCGCCCGTGCGGCATTCGATTCGCGAATGGGCTCCGACGACGCCCGTCTTCTGGTTCGTGTCGTCCGTCCAGGCAGTCAGGCACCGTTCGTGTCGCGTCGCTTCGGCGAGACGTTCAAGGGAGCTTGGGAAGCGGCCAAGGAAGCCCATTGGGTGGTGGTGGATTCGTGGAACGATTACAACGCCGCCACGGACATCGCGCCCTCGCGCCAGTACGGAGAGGGCTACATCGGACTCAATCGTTTATTCCGAAACTCGGTGGTGTCCAGCCGGTTCGCTTCGGCGCCGCTGCACATCGGGGACGCGGATCTTCCGCGTCGTGCCCGCCCTGGTCAGCTGTTCCCCATCGATTTTCCGATACGGAACCAAGGGGCGAGGCCGTTGGCGGCATCCGAGGTCAAATTGGAATACCGATGGTTGCGCGATGGTGCCGTCGTGACCGAAGGTGCGAATTCTGGACAACCGACCGGGCCGCTCGCACCCGGTGTTCCCACTACCGTCCGGCTCGCGGTCACCACGGTCGGCGCCGGTGCACAGCCCTTGGCGCCCGGCGTCTACACCCTGGAAGTGAGCGCGAAACATCCGGGCGGAACCGCACGCAAGGCGCGCACCATCGAGATCTCCGAGACCGATTCGGTTGACATTGTTTCGACAACGCTCCCTCCGCTCGTGCAGGGTGGTGCGACCTACCCGGTGCTTGTCCGGTTGCGACTGGCCTCGAAGGAAGCCATCGGCGCGGGTAAATGCCGTCTGGTTTGGCAGATCCTCGACACCACGGGATCCAAGGTCCTGGCTGCCGGCCAGGAAATCCCCGATCGTCCCATTCCCGCAGGTGCGTGGATCCAGCTTCCGGCGCTGGTGAAGACCATCGCACCGGACAACGCTCCGATTGCGCCGGCGTTCCCGGAACAACAATCGCAGGATCCGAAGGCCCCGGCCTCGCACCGGATCCGGTGGGCGTTGTTGCGCGACAACGGTTCGGTGGTGGACGGTCAACTGGACGAATCGCTGGCGGTGTACCCACCGATGGACACGGTCCGGGTTGAAGTGACCTCGTTGCCGCCCCAAAAGGTGCTGATGGCGGACAGCGGTGCCCGCATCCGTGCCCGGATCACCAACACCAGTCCGCGGCGATGGGAAAAGGGTCAGATTTCCTTGACCGGACGCTGGTTCCAGTCCGATGGATTTCCCGCCCAGTTGATCGCCGCCTTGCCGACGTCAACGGTTCCCTCGGACCTGGCTCCCGGCGAATCCGTCGAACTCGATGTCGACATCCGAACACCCGGGCGACCGGGACGCTATGTCCTCGGTGTCCTGGCACTGCGCCCTCCCGACCAGTTCCTTGCATTGACGCCCCTGACGGGAACGTCCGACTCGGCTTTCGTTCCGCTGGATATCCAAGGCGGGAAGTCGCTGCCCGTCGATCTCGGGAATTTGTTCGACACCGACGCCGTTTCGTGGGAACCGCTGCCGCGTGACGGTGACCTGGACGGTTCGGGGGCGACCTTGCCCGGCGAATGGTTCCCTGCAGACCGCTTCGGCGCCGCGGCCGGTGCATCCACCTACCCGTCCGGTTACTACACCGACATCGGGTCGGACATTGTCCGTAACGCTGTGTTCCAATTTGGTCCGGCTGACGACGGCAAACGCAATGCGGTGGCGGCACGCGGGCAGCGCATCCCGGTCGCCAAAGGGCGCTTCGTGACCCTGCATGCCGTTGCGGTGTGCACGGGCGCGAACGCGGCGGATGTCGCTGTGGTGCTCACGTATGCCAATGGCAAGACCACGACGGTCACCCGGAAGGTGAGGGCGTTGCGGGACCCGGTTTCCGCATCGGAAGCCGTCGCGCTGCGATTCCCCCGCTTGCGCACCCCTGGCGCCGAGATTCCCCAGACATTGGCGCTGCAACACCTGGTGATCCCGGTGGGTCCGGACGCGGACCTGACTGGAATCCAGCTCCCGAACAATCCGGAAATCAAGTTTTTCGCGATGACATTGGATCGTTGATATGAAACAAGTGGATGTGCTGGTGGTGGGTGCGGGTCCGGGTGGAGCCACTGCGGCCTGGAAGTGCGCGGCGGCGGGTCTGCAAACCGTGCTGGTCGACAGGGCGCCGGAACTGCCACGGTACAAGCCCTGCGGAGGTGGCATTCCGGCCTCTCTCGCGGATCATGTGGACGGCCTGGACTTCCCCGCTTTCGCCGATCTCTCGATCACGCGTCTTCGCAACTCCTGGAAGGGCAAATCGGTGGTATCCGCCCCGATGACGCGCACCGACGGGACACCGTCGCCGATTTGGATGGTCCAGCGCCCCCGTTTCGACCACTGGCTGGTACAGCAGGCTGTGGACAACGGCGCAGAAGTCCGAACCGGAGTCAAGATCTCGACGTTGGAGCGTGCCGGGGATCACTGGACGGTCACCGATATTGACGGGAACGTCTGGCAGGCGCGAACCGTTGTCGGCGCCGACGGTGCCAAAGGCGTGGTCGGCTCGAAGGCAGGACTACGCCTTCAAAAACAATGGGGAATTGCCCGCGAGATCGAGATCCCTTTCGTCGAGGACCCGGCGACCGCGCCGTGGCACCCGGCATTGGAACCCGACGCCTGTTACCTAGACTTTGGTTCGGTCCGCAACGGTTACGCGTGGATATTTCCGAAATCGGGCTCGCTGAGCGTCGGTGCGGGGATGCTGCTTCCACGACGACCTGCCGCACGTGCCGAGGACGGTGTCGGACATATCCTGCTGCGCGCCATCGAATCGTTGCTCGAGTCGGTGGGACTGCAGCTTCCGACCGGTAGCGATGCGCCGCGGCTCTGGGCACATCCCATTCCGTTCTGGACCGGCGCCGAACCATTGCAGACTACCGACAACGGTGTCCTGTTGGTCGGCGATGCCGCGGGCTTGGTGCAGCCTCTCTTCGGGGAAGGAATCCAGTACGCCGTCCGGTCCGGCGCGAAAGCAGCCGAGGCGATTGTCGCCGACCAGCGCGCCGCGTACACCGATTCCATCCGGGAGATGTTCGCCGACGAATTCGACGCTGCGGCGCGGGTCGGACGATTGTTCCACCGAACCCCGTGGCTGTGTTACCGGTTCGGCGTGCGCGATCCCGCGGGAACGCGCTTGGTCGGGCGCGTGATGGCCGGCGAAACCCGGCTCGTGGACATCGAGGCGAGGATCCATAACAAGTTGCGCCGACTGGGAATCCGTTCGTAGCGGATTGTTGACGTCAGCAGCGACCTGTCTTTGTTTCCAAACCGTTGACCCGACGTTGTAGGATTCGCAATGCAATCGGGGTGGATGTTGCCCGCGACCGTTCAGCGCCGGCGGCTTGAGCCGAATTCCCGACTGCCCCGTCGGACCGGGTGCATCCGCAGCGGATTGCGCGCGGATTCAGCCCTTACGGTAGCGATTTCCTTCAACCGGCTTTCGGAAGCGATGCGGCGGTATCGGGCGAATCGGATCGATCCCGATGGAATCGCGTACCCTGGCGATCTCCTCCATCAGACGTTCGCCGGCGAGTTCGCGATCCATCTTCCGATCCAAGGAGAATGGATCCCCGAAGTGGACGACTATGCGACCACGTCGCAGCGGTTTGCCGGCTCCCCAGACGTGGAACGAGCCTTGAACGAAGACGGGAACCACCGTGCAACCGGTCTTGAGCGCGAAAACGGCCGCACCCGATTCCGGATGCATCAGGCTCCCGTCGGGGCTGCGGGTCCCTTCCGGAAAGATGCACACCGCGCGGCTGTCGGCAAGCATTTCGAGTGTGGTCTTGACCGCGTTGCGGTCGGCCTCCCCGCGTCGAACCGGGAACGTATCGACGCCATCGAGCAGCCAACCCAGCAGGCGATTCTTGAAGAGTTCGGCCTTGGCCATGAAGACAACGCGCCGCGGGCTGGCGACCCCGATGGCGACCGGGTCCAGGAACGATGCGTGGTTGCTGACAAAAAGTACGCTGTCGGACGACGGAACGCGGTGTTCGCCGGCGACACCGAGACCTCCCATCGACCAAAGAAACAAGTTTCCGGCAGTTTCCAGAAAGCAGTATGTATCGTGCTTCGGCGTTCTTGGAGAGTCCGACATGGCGCCTATGCCTCCTTGCCTGCCACCCACCCGGCCAGCAGTGCGACGATCTCCTGTGGCGTCAGGCCGTCCGTCACCACTTCGACCGCATCATCGGCGCGGACCAGCGGCGAATCCGCCCGGGTCCGATCACGATGGTCACGTTCTTCGATCGCCCGCAGCACCGAGTCGTAGTCGGTTTCGTGGTTGCCCCGCGCGTGGCTTTCTTCGGTACGGCGCCGGGCGCGTTCGGTGGAACTTGCGGTCAGGAAGACTTTCATTTCTGCGTCGGGGAAGACCACCGTCCCAATGTCTCGACCTTCCATGACCACTCCCCCCCCGGCACCGAGCGCGCGTTGGCGGGCGACCATCGCACGCCGCACGGCGGGATGGACGGACACCAACGACGCCCCGACGGAGACGTCGGCGTCCCGGATCCGATCCGTGACATCGTTCCCGTTCAGAAGTACCCGCTGCGGGTTGCCCGGTTGGAAATCGATCCGAATAGCCTCGGCAATGGTCCCCATCTCCTCGGGGCTGTCGAGACGTTTGCCGAGTTCGAGGCCGGACAGGGCGACACAGCGGTACATTGCGCCGGAATCAAGATAGGCATATCCGAGGCGTGACGCGAGTTCGCGGGCCACGGTGCTCTTTCCCGCGCCTGCCGGACCGTCGATCGCGACCGTCACCCGGCTCATTCGTTGCCTCCATGGATCAGTTGGTCGAACGCGTCGAAGTACGCGGGGAACGTCTTGGCGACACAGCCGGGATCCTCGATCCAAACTCCCGCTCCGTTGAGGCCGACCAGCGCGAACGCCATGGCCATCCGGTGATCGTCGTAGGTGCGGATGCGTGCCGGGCGCAGTTCGGATGCGGGGTGAATTGTCATTCCGTCGGGATGTTCCTCGACAACTACCCCTAGCCGGGTCAATTCCTGACAGACCGCTTGGATCCGGTCGGTTTCCTTGTGCCGGATGTGTGCGACATTGCGGATGACCGTGGGTGCGTCGGCGAACGGCGCGAGCACGGCCAGTGTCATGACCGTGTCGGAAATGGCGTTCATGTCGACATCGACACCGTGCAGGCCGTTGGGGCCGACAACGGTCAATCCGTCGGCGGCAACCTCCACCCGGCATCCCATGCGTTTCAGAACATCCAGGAAAGCGACATCGCCCTGCAGCGATTCGCGTCCAATGCGCGGAACCGTTACCCGTCCTCCGGTGAGGGCCGCCGCCGCCCAGAAATAGGAAGCCGCGGATGCGTCCGGCTCGACCACATAGGTTCCGGGCGAGCGGTAGCGTTGACGTCCCGGAATCCGGTAGATGCGTTCGTCGTCGGTAACGTCCACCACCCCGCCGAACGTTCGCACCATGGCGACCGTCATTCGGATGTACGGGGCGGAAAGGATCGGACCTTCGAGATGAAGTTCGGTGTCGGAGTCGGCGAGCGGGGCGCTGAGCAGCAATCCGGAGAGGAATTGGCTGGAGACATCGGCGCGCAGCGTGCATTTACCGCCGGGCAGACCGGCTGCGTCGAGCACGACCGGCGGATACATGCCGTCCCCGGCTGCATCCACGCGAACACCCAGGGTGCGTAGGGCGCAAACCAGGTCACCGATCGGGCGCTCCCGCATCCGGGGGACACCGTCGACGGTGTAGACCCCGTGTCCCAGCGCGGCGAGTGGAGTCAGGAAGCGGGCGGTGGTGCCGGAATTGCCCACAAACAAGGACGCGTTACGGTTTGGAATCTTCCCCCCTGCCCCATGCACCACAAAGAGGGTTTGGTCCGGGTTGGCATCCACGCCGAATCCGAGTGCCTTGAGGCAGTCGGCCATGCGTGCGGTATCGTCGGCGAAGAGCGCCCCCTCGATGCGAACGGGTTCGTCGCAGAGGGCAGCGAGCGCCAAGGCTCGGTTTGTGATGCTTTTGCTACCGGGGAGCACCACGGTCCCGCAGACCGGGTCGTCCACCGGTGTCACCAATCGCGCGTCCATCGCCTTGCAGGATACCGTGCCGCGGGAGGGCGAGTTGGCACTGGCGTCAACCCGCCCGCTCACGGATGGGAAATCCGGATCACAACTCCCAAAGACGATTCGAGATCCCCGGTTCCTAAGGCTTCAATGTCACGTTGTCCGACTTGGTGACCGCTCCCAGCGCCGCGTTGACCGTGGCTGTCGTCAGAACGCCCACCGGGGACGTCGCCACGGTGAACGTCGCGCTGGTCGATCCAGCGGCAACGAACACCGTCGACGGGACAACGACAGCCGCGGACGACGACACTAGGCTGACCGTGAGTCCGCCGAGCGGTGCCGCCCCGGACAGCGTCAAGGTCCCGGTGGACGACGCACCTCCGGTCAGTGACGACGGGCTCAGGGAGAACGACGCGAGCACGGCCGGCTGGACCTCGAGTTCGGCCGAAAGCTCGGTGGTGCCGAGACGTGCGGTCACGGCTACGGCCTTCTCCTCGGTCACCGGGACCGTGGTGGCGGTGAAGGTTGCCGTCGTCGTGCCGGCGGCGACTGCCACCGTGGCGGGCACCACGACATTCGGATCGCTGGCGAGGAGCGAAACGACCAAGCCTCCCGCCCGGCGTGGAGTGGACCTGAAAACCCGCTTCCAGAACCAACGCGGCCAGTTCCTTGGTGGATGTCTTGCCAACACTTCCGGTAATTCCGACCACCGGCCCGTTAAAATGCGACCGAACTTCCGATGCCAATTTCGACAATGC
>CAZYBA010000094.1:0-9877 GCA_964646105.1 uncultured Armatimonadia bacterium | reverse complement strand
CGGTTTGTCTGTCAGCAGTGCGGTTGGTTCGCACCACGCTGGCAGGGCAAGTGCAACGACTGCAACGCGTGGAACTCGCTGGTGGAGGAAACAGTCCGCCCCACGCCGTCACGGGGGACGGGTGCCGTATCCGTCATGGGAGCTGCTGCGTCGCGCCCGCGGCCGGTAACGGAGATTCCAGCGCGCAGCGGTCCGCGTGATTCCACGGGTATTCCCGAATTCGATCGTGTCCTCGGGGGCGGTGTCGTGCCCGGTGCGTTGGTTCTCATCGCGGGAGACCCCGGTACAGGCAAGAGCACGTTGCTCACCCAGGTCGCAGGGCGTATCGCGGCCACCCAGGGCGATGTGCTGTATGTTTCGGGCGAGGAGTCGGTCGAGCAAATCAAGTTGCGCGCCGGACGGCTTGGTGCCGAGCACCCGTCGCTGCTCCTTGCGTCCGAGACAGACGTCGACACCATCGCGGCATTCGCCGATCAGATCCGCCCGAAATACTTGGTGATCGACTCGATCCAGACCATGCAGGCGTCGTCGGTGGAGTCGGCCCCGGGAACCGTTTCGCAGGTCCGTGCCGCCACCACCGCGTTGGCGGCGCTTGCCAAAGGCAAGGGCCTGCCGGTCTTCCTGGTGGGACATGTCACCAAGGACGGGGCGATTGCCGGGCCGCGGGTTCTGGAGCACATGGTCGATACGGTGCTGTACTTCGAGGGGGACGCGCACCTGAATTACCGCATCTTGCGGGCGGTGAAGAACCGGTTCGGCTCCACCGACGAATTGGGTATTTTCGAGATGCGCGAGGACGGTTTGGCGGGGGTGGAAAACCCGTCTGCGGCGTTCCTAGCCGAAAAGCCCTCGGGCGCGCCGGGTTCGGTGGTGACCGCCGCGGTGGAAGGATCGCGTGCGCTGCTGGTGGAGGTGCAGGCGTTGGTGGCGCCAAGTCCGCTCGCTGCACCGCGTCGGGTCGCCAACGGGGTTTCCCGGGACCGGGTCGCCGTGGTACTGGCGGTATTGGAAAAGCGTCTGGGACTGTCGTTGGCCAACCAGGATGTCTATGTTTCCGTTGCGGGCGGTGTCCGGGTCGAGGAACCGGCGGTCGACCTCGCCATCGCGGTCGCCGTGGCGTCCAGTCTGCTCGACCGTCCGGTCCCCGACGAGTTGGTGGTGCTGGGCGAAGTGGGTCTGTCCGGTGAGGTGCGTTCCTGCACCCAAGCATCCAAGCGGCTCTCCGAAGCACAGCGGCTCGGCTTCGAACGGGCGGTGCTGCCCGGGCGAAATGCAGATGGCGATGCGCAACGCGGTATCCGGCTCGAAGGGGTCGGTTCCGTAAAGGATGCGCTGGCAAAGACGGTTTTGCCGTAGCGGACGACCTGGTCGAATTCTCGGTCGTCGGAGTTCGGCGTGGCGATTCCCCGGGGATGTCGGGACAGGCGATGTGCCCGCGGCTGCGTGACGGATTGCGCGGCGATTGTCGGCGGCGTACAGCCGGGATAGGCCGTGTGTCGGATGTTCGTCGGCTGAACTCCCGAGGCGCCGGCCGGTGCGGACGTAGACGTTCCGACGCCTGCGCGGTATTCTGGCACCGGCCGAACCGCCAAGTCGATCGAACGGAATGAGCGCCATGAGCCCCTACGATTCGTTGTTGCGACGTTTGCTGGATATCCAACGGATCAACCAAGCGTCCGCGGTCCTGGGTTGGGACCAGCAGTGCTACATGCCCGCCGGTGGTGGTGCCGCCCGCGCCGCGCAACTCGCCACCCTCGGCCGCATTTCCCACGAGATGTTCACGGCCGACGAAACTCGGCAACTGCTGGATTCGGCAGAGAAAGAAGGGGCCGATCCCGATTCGGACCAGGCTTTGTGCCTGCGGCGGGTCCGGCGCGACTTCGATCAGTCGTCGAAACTGCCCGCCGAACTGGTCGAGTCCTTGCTCCGTGAAACCTCGTTGGCCCACGAAGTGTGGGTGGAGGCTCGCGCGGAGTCCAATTTTGACAAATTTGCCCCGGTTTTCGAACGTATTCTCGACCTCTTGCGCCGTCAGGCTGACTGTTACGGGTGGTCGGAAACCCCGTACGACGCCCTGCTCGATCAATACGAGCCGGGGATGCGTACGGCGGAAGTGCGCCGGGTCTTCGACGAACTCAAGCCCGGAATCCTTCCGATCCTCGACATTGTGCGTTCGGCGCCCGCCATCGACGACTCGCCACTTCGGCGCGACTTCGACGAAGCCGGGCAGATCGCGTTCGGGGAAATGGTGGTGCGCAAGCTCGGCTTTGATTTCAGCCATGGTCGCCAGGACCGCGCCGTGCATCCGTTCTGCACGGGCCTCGACCGCACCGATGTCCGCATCACGACGCGTGTCGAGCGCAATTGGCTGCCCTGCGCGTTGATGGGAACCATCCACGAGGCGGGCCACGGGATGTACGAGCAGGGCTTCCATCCCGACGACGACGGCACTCCATTGTCCGGTTCGGCAAGCCTCGGTTTCCACGAGTCCCAATCGCGACTTTGGGAAAACATCATCGGACGATCCCGCTTCTTCTGGAACCATTTCTATCCGGGACTCCAGCGCCAATTCCCAGGTGTTCTCGAGGATGTGGACGTCCACGCGTTCCATCGCGCCATCAACAAGGTGGAGCCGTCGTTCATCCGGGTCGAAGCCGACGAGGTGACCTACAACCTGCACGTGCTGCTCCGCTTTGAACTGGAAGTGGAACTCCTCGAGGGCAAACTGGCGGTGGCCGACCTGCCCGACGCATGGAACGCTCGGTTTGAAAAGTACCTCGGGCTCACTCCGCCGGACAATGCCCGCGGATGCCTGCAGGATGTCCACTGGTCGGCCGGCCTGTTCGGCTATTTCCCGACCTATTCGCTCGGAACTCTGCTGTCGTCGCAGCTTTTCGAACAAGCACGGACCGATGTGCCGGCGATCGACGAAGACCTGATGAAAGGCGAGTATGCATCGCTGCTCGCCTGGTTGCGTGAGAAGGTCCACCATCCGGGACGTCGTTACGAGCCGGCGGAGTTGGTGGAGCGGATCTGCGGGCGCCCTCTCGACAGTACGCCGTTTGTTTCGTACCTGCACGAGAAGTACCGTGGCATCTACCTGGCCGAACGCCGCGATCGTCCCCGCCGTTGAGAATGTCGGTCTCTCTTTTTCGATACGGGCTTGCGTTGGCGGCCGCCGTGCCGCTGCTCTCCGGCGTCGCCGTCGCGCAGGAACCGCTGGTCATCGAGGCGCCGTCGTTGGCGGCGCCCCTGCTCCCGTTTCCGCATCTCCCGGCGGTCTCTCTCGACACCGAGCGCAATGTGTTCGGCTCAGGCCAAGGCTTGGTTCGGGAGCGCGGATTGCAAGCCAGGATGATCTGGATCGATGCGACCGCCAATCTGGACCGGATCAACACGGCTGCGAAAGTCCAGGCTGTTGTCGAGCAGATCCGAAAGGTGGGTTTCAACACGATTGTTCTCGACGTGAAACCCATCATCGGCGAGACCCTGCATGTCTCCAAGTTCGCACCCAAGCTCACCCAGTGGACCAAGGCGGGGGTCACCAAGAGCATGCCCGCCGACTTCGACCCGCTGCGGGAAATGGTACGTGTGGCCAAGGATGCCGGGCTGGGTTTCTACGTTTCCCTCAACGCGTTCTCGGAGGGCCACAGTTATTATCCCGGCCGCGGTGCCGCATTCGAACGACCCGAGTGGCAGACCACCTACCTGGAAACCGAACTGAGGGTGCGGGCCAACGGTGAGGAGGAGTCGGCGTACCTGGTTTCGGACAAACCGGACGCTCCCCCGCGGCAGCTCGACGACCTGAGTGTCTACACCAATGCCACGCGGCTTCCTCGCTTGGCGCCCGGGGCGGCGGTTGCCGTTCTCGATCCGGGCGGACGGGTTGTGTCGCTCCTGGACGCCGAATCAATGGGCCCGGTCCCGCCGGAGATCCCCGCCGGGGGTGCGTTGCTGGTCGGTTTCACCCAGGCATCGGGCGACTTCCTGCGCGAAAAGGCTACCCCGCAGGTCACCCTCGAATTGCTCTCCCGCCCTGCGTTCGTTCCCGCGTCCGCCCGCCTCGACCGCCAGATTCCGGTGATGACCAATCCACACCTGCCCGAAGTTCAGAAGCGGATCGTCGACATGGCCGTGGAGTTGGTGGCCAACTATCCGGTGGACGGCATTGTCTTCGACGACCGATTGCGATTCGCCGCCCGGAATGCAGACTTTTCGGACGTGGCGCGCGCAGCGTTCGAAGGGTGGATGCGACGCAAGGTGTCGTGGCCCGAGGATATCCTGCGTTGGGAAACCACTTGGCCCAGCCTGGCGCGCCGCGAGGTTCCTGGTCCGCTGTACGATCACTGGGCAACGTTTCGCGCGCTGACCCTGCGTAATTTCTTGGTGGACGTCATCCGCAATGTCCGGGGGGCACGTTCCGGAGTTCAAGTCGGAACCTACGTCGGGAGTTGGTATCCCGATTATCCCGACATCGGCGCAAACTGGGCCGCCGACGATTTCGAACCGGGCTATCGTTTCGCCGATCGTGCCTGGCGCCAGACCGGCTGGTCGCCGTTGGTCGATTTTGTGATCACCGGTTGCTACTACACCGTGGCCACCATCCGCGAGGCCGCCGAGTCCGGAAAACTGATCGGGGCGACCGTCGAGGCCGCCGGACAATTCTCCAACCGTGCTGTCAACGACCAGACCTGGGTGTACGCGGGACTTTCGCTGGATCAGTTCAAGGGAAATCCGGACGGACTCCGGCGCGCGTTGCAGGCGGCCGCCGCGACCACCCAAGGCATCATGTGCTTCGATCTCTCCCACGACATCGACCCGATGTGGCCGTTGTTCGAGGAAGCGTTCCGGACCCCGGCCAAGGCCCCGCATCAAGTGCCTGGCTTACGGGCGGAATTGACCCGGAAAAAACAGTCGCGTCGCCAATCCGGTGCCCCGGCCCCGCCGGTCATTCTCTATACCGGAGTTTCCGGAACCGGGTTCTGACAATCGTCTGGGCACGGTTTCGAAAAAGTTGCCTTGTGCCTTCCTGTCTGCGAACCGCAGCCCAACGGGATCTGACGCCATTCCGTTGGCCGTTTTCCTAAAGGCGGACCTGTGTTTCGCCGTTGACCAACTGGAGCCCGATGGGCTCGATGTCGGCGAGTCGGGAAACCGTTCGGGCCAGTATGTCCGAGTGTGTCACCACCCACAGTTGGGAGCGCCGGGACGCCTGGACGATCAATTCGGCAAGCGCCGGCAGGACATCGTTGTGCAGACTGGTCTCCGGTTCGTTCAATGCCAGCAACGGCGGCAGGCGCGGGGCCAGCAGGGACGCCAGAAGGCATAGGAAACGCAGGGTGCCGTCGCTGAGTTCGGTGGTTTCCAGGGGGCGTAGCAAACCGGGCATCCTCAGCCGGACCCGAAACCGATTGCTCTCGTCGACCGCCACGTCGAGCGACGCGCCTCCGAAGGCATTGGCGACCGCCGCATCCAACGATTCCCGATCCCCGATCTCCTGTATGGTTGCGATCGCCGCCGCCAAATCTCGGCCGTCGTGGGCCAGCATCGGTGTGAAGACGCCCGTGCGCGGTTGCCGTACCGGCGCATCGGCATCCGTCCGGAAACCATGGTGGAAACGCCAACGCAGGAGCATATCCCGTACGGCGCTGAGATGTGGGAAACGGCGCGGGTCGCTGATCTGGGTGAGGACAGACTCCGAACGTGTCAGGCTCATCGGAAGAACCACACGGTTGCCCTCGTGGTCGCGTAGCGAAACGCCACTCTTGCCGCGGTCCACCAGGACGGTCCCGCCGTAACCGATTGTCTCCGATTTCATGGAGGGATCCCGCCGAAAGTAAACGGACGGTGTCTCATCCATTTCAGGAAGCCCACACTGCAGTTCGTAACGGAAATCGTCATCGAAACGCACCCCGAGCACCAGACGCACCGGTCCCTTGCGTCGCGGACCCGCCCACAAGAGACTCGACATACCCCCCTCGTCGGCAAGCGAGCGTGCGAATTCCCCGGATGCGGCGCAATGCAGCAACCAGACCGCCCGGTACAGATTCGATTTTCCGCATCCGTTCGGACCCGTTACCAAATTCAACGGACCCAAGGGAAGGTGAACGTCGCGGATCGATCGATATCCCGCCACATGGATGGACGCAATCGCCATTTCAGCGCAACTTGGGTGGACGCGTCGCAAGTGCTGCGGCGACCGATTGCCCGAGGCTCACCACCGGATCCATCTCGACAATGGTGCCGTTGCGACCCACCAGCGCACTCACCGGCAGTCCTTCGATTTTCCAGACCTTCACCGGGCCGCTGTCCCAACCCAGCCCGTCGTGGATCTGCGGCCAATCGATTTTCCAATCCGCAATCGCCCGCCGCACGGCACGATTGTTTTCCTTGGAATCCAGGCAGACTCCAAGCAGTCGGAAGTCCTTGGACGACCGGAAGCGATTGCGCACCGCGGCGATTTCCGGAAGACGCCACAAACTGCGCGGGGCGAACGTCGCCCAGAAATGGACCAGCACCACCGAGCCCTTCCAGTCGGCGAGATCAACTTCGCGCCCGGTCATGTCGTCGCCGATCAACAACGGTGCCGGAACGCCCGGATCCAGGTTGCGGCTCCAAGCGGTCGCGGATTCGGCGGGACGCAGGCCTTTGGTATCAACCCGGAAGCGGCTTGGTGGCGGGGGATCGTTGACCGTCAACCCTGAAAACGTCACTTCGCTCGCTCCGCCGGAACCATCGGTACGCTCGCTGCGGATGCGTCTGAGCAGATTGTCGCGCGTTCCGATCGCGAAGCGGATTTCCGCTGGCACACCGGCCTTGCGCCCGCACGTCACAACCAACTCGCGGCATACGGTCCCGTCGACCACGACCGAACCGGCGTCCCGTACCACCGTGAAGTCGCCCCCCCACGGTGCAGCACCGCAGAGCAGGTCGACCAGGCCGATGTCGAACACACGCGGTGTGTCGAGCACCGCCCGGATACCGGCTTCGTTCGGGTGCGAAACCATGGTGGCCGCCCAACCGGCGGGTGGGGACGTAAAGACGAAACGTTTGCCGTCGGAAACCAACGCCGGTTTACCAGGGCGTGGCGTTTCCCGCGGTGGCTGGGGGGCGCCGGGGGCAATCGGCCGGCCGGGAGGCGGCAACTCCGGCGCGGACAACGGCAACGGTGGTGGCGAACCCGGTGGGAGCGGCCGAGCCTGGGGTGGGTCGAATTCAAGGCAGGCCCGGCCCGGACGTGCGATCCAGAGCGTTCCCCGGGAGGTTTCCTGCTCCGCCGTACCGAGCACTTCCACGGTCCGGAACGACATCCGCAGCGCCCGGAGCGCGGCGTGGGCCTGTCGGGACTTTTCGATCAAGGCGGGGGAGTGGGCCGGGGCAGGGAACATGGTCAAGGTTTCTTTCGGGGCGCGGATGGTCGGTTCGGGATAGGCGGTGCGGGACGAACGGTCGGGCCGCTGACACCTGTCGCGAAGACGGATTCGGGGAGTGTCGGATTTGGAAATACCTCGGTGTAATGCTCCGAAAGGTCCAAGGTGGTTTCCCCACGTGTCGACTGGATCTGCAGACGCCGCAGCAGGTGGTCGGTCTTGCCGATTGCGAAGCGAAGCCGCGCCGACCCGCCGGGAGCGACCACGTCCGCCACAACGACATCGACCGGAACATTGTCCAGACGTTCGTCGGAGCCCAGGCCGAGGCGAATCACGTTGCCCGGCAAAAGGCGTTTGAAGGCATCCGGTTTGGTCAACAACTCCGGAACGATCGGCGCGATGAAGAGTTCCGAGTTCGACAACGCATCCGCGACCGCATTTGCAGGCCGGATACCATCCCTGCGACGGGTACGCGATCCAGTGGTCTCGATACGGATACTGCCGTTAGCCACGATCGATCGGGAAACGGGCCCACCGTTGATCCTGAGGGAGAGCCGGTCCGGACGTTGCCACTCCAGTTTCGCGTCGGCGATCTCCTCCTTGCCCCCGGACGTCGCCCTGACCCGGATTTCCATCGACAACGATTTCAGTGCCCGGTACGCGGCTGCCATGGTTTCCAGAAGCAATTGCGACTTCGGATCGATCGCGGAGCGGGGCGTGGTTTGAAACGGAAACAATGGCATTGGTACGCGCCTCGGGTGGATTGCAACCCGGATCCTCCCAGTATACGGGGATCCCGCCCCGATACGAGGCATGTCTCTCGGGAGATCGGACGTCCGGGTTGGGGTCAGAGACGCGCGATCAACCGGGCAAGGACGTCGACGGCCCAGTCCATCTCGGGTTCGGAGATGATCAACGGGGGGGTCAGTTCGACGACGGATCCGTCCCCGGCGGGCAGGACGATCAAGCCTTCCGCCAAGGCCTTTACCGCCAGTTCCGGACCGGCGCTCGTCGACGCGAAAGCAATCCCGAGCATCAGTCCCCGTCCACGGACCTCGGTTATCTTGTCGGGGAAATCCCTCGACAACCGCTCCAGACGATCTTTGAGAAAGACACCGGATCGGCGCGACCGAGCCGGCAAGTCGAGTTCGACCATGCGGTCGATTGCGGCGCATCCGGCCGCACAGGAGAGCGGGTGACCCAGAAAGGTCGACGTATGCAGGGCTTCGCCGGTGGAAACACCCCATTTGTCCATCCATTCCCGTGTCGATACGCACGCGGAAATCGGCATGCCGCCTCCCATCGCCTTCCCGACGCACAGGACATCCGGCACGACAGGGTCGTGGTCGCAGGCGAACCAGTCCCCGGTCCGCCCCCAACCCGTGAATATCTCGTCGAAAATCAACAAAGCCCCGTGCCTACGGCACAGCGTCCGCAACGATTCCAGCCATCCCGGAGGGGGAACCACAATCCCTCCTCGACCCTGGATTGGTTCGACCAAGACCGCCCCCACGTCGTCGGGCAGGCGATCCACCGGCTCGCCGTAAGGGAGGTGGACACAAAACAAGGGAACCTGATCGGCAAACGGATCCCGGAAATCCGAGCGGTGTGTCACCGCGAGTGCACCGAGGTTGAGGCCGTGGTAGCCCCCGGTGAAGGCAACGACGCCGGGCTTGCCGGTGGCCAGACGCGCCGTCTTGATCGCCGACTCCACCGCATCGCCGCCGCTGGTTCCGAGCAGGCTGAAATCCAAGCCGGCCGGAGTTCGCGCGGCAATGCGCTCCATGAACTCCACTTTTGCCGGGTTGGGATGGACGTCGCCCATCCCGTGCACCAAGCGGGATGCCTGCTCCGAAATCGCCTTGGAAACCACCGGGTCGGCATGACCGAGCGCCGCCACCCCAAACGCCGAAGTCAAGTCCAGAAAATGGTTGCCGTCGACATCCACCACGCTACAGCCGGAGCCCGATTCCCAGAAGATGGGAAACGAACCGTCGTCGGCGCAGTACGTGACCTGCGGACATTCCGACCCCTTGAGACGCGCGGCCCAGGCCCGTGAATGCGGCCCCGGCACCGGCGTCCGGTGGGGTGGGAACGGCCGGATGCTCAACCCTTGCCCAGGATGTCCAGGACTTGGTCGTGCAGGTGGCCGTTGGTGGCGACATAATCGCGGCCGTAGATCGTGTCGTCACCGGACCAGGTCGACGAACGCCCGCCCGCTTCGCGGAAAATAACCGGCATCGGTCCGACATCCCACGCCGCCTTGACCGGGTCGAGCATGATGTCGACACGCCCGGTGGCCGCCAGCGCATACCCGAATGCGTCTCCCCACGTCCGCTGAAGATACGTCGCTTGGGTGAGTTGCTCGAACGCGTCGCTGCGTTGTTGCGAGCGGACGATCGACGAGCAAACCACCACTGCCCGGGAGAGGTCGCGCTTGTCGGACACGTGGCATCGACGTCCGTTCCACCAGCATCCCATTCCGTCGCCTGCGCAGACCATGTCGC
>CAZYBA010000093.1:6931-9926 GCA_964646105.1 uncultured Armatimonadia bacterium | reverse complement strand
CCGACCCCGCCGCGGCACCGTTGAACGTAAACGCGATTGTCTTCCCGGCGAGCGTCGCGCTGTCCGTCGTGCGGGTGAGGGTCGCGGTGAGCGTCGCCACTTGGCCGGCCGTGACACTGCCGGAAGTCACGGAAACCGCAGTCGAGGCCTTGTTGATTGTCAATGCCCCCCCGCCCGAAACGGCGTCGGCGTCCATACCCCCGGCGAACGACGCCCCGCTGGCGCGTGAGCCCGCTCCCTCCGGTACCGGGAACGAGAGGGTGGCAATCCCGGACGCGTCGGTGGTCGCCGAACCAACCGGCATTGCGCCGACCTCGAACGCGATGCTCTTGCCCGCAACCGGTGTCCCCAGATATGTCAAGGTCGCCTTCAATGTCGCTGTGCTCCCGATCACCCCGCTGATGTCATCCACAACCAGCATCGTGGTGGTGTTGACCATCAGGGCGCCGGCCAACGTACTCGTTTGACCGTCCGGGTTGGTGATCGTGAGCGACCGCGCCCCCGCAGATGCCGTCGGATCGACGGTCACATTCAATGTCAGTTGGGTCGGGCTGGTGAAGGTGACACTGTTGACAACGACTCCCCCCCCGCTGAACGACGCCGTGAGCCGGTTGGTGAACAACCAAGCCGGGTCGGTATCGAAGAATGCGCTGTTCGCCGTCGACACACCGTTGACAGTGATGTCGAATGTCGCGCCGACCAAGGTTGCCGCCGGCGAAATCGAGGCGATCGCCGCCGGCGGTGGCGCCGCGTGCTTGATGATCTCCACCCCGTAGACATTCGCGGCGTGCACATATTCCTGGATCGTCCACAACGTCATGTCGTCGGTCGGATCCACCACGACAGCGGAGTAGTCTCCCCAGCGGCGCGGGCGCACCAGTCCGGTGTCCTGGGTGGGGTTGTACGCCGCGGCCCCTGCCTTGGCGATGGTGGTGGACGCCATAGTGCCCAACGGAGTACCGGCGAAACGTTCGGACACCTGCACCGACGGATACGTGTTGACTCCCGTAATGGTCGAGCCCACCAGCATCCGCCCCTGGCCCGACATGGCAATGGTCGGGATGATGTACCAGTTCGGGTTGGTCGCCGTGCTGTCATAGATAGTGCCGGCCTGGATCAGGATCGGTGTTGCCGCCAAGTTGCCGATTTCATACCAGCGAATCCCGCCTCGTCCTCCGCTCGATGCCACCCCAAGGCTGTTCACGCCTACCGTGTGTGCGGTCGTCAGGGAGATCACACCGGTCAGTCGATTGCGGTGGACAGTGGCCGCAAGCAAGCGGTCGCCCAACGAATCGAGATGCCCGCCGGTGCTGCCGCGATGCGGCGCGTCCCCGGGATCGGCCGTCGTCGGCACCGTGATCTCGATGTTGGAGGAAATGGAAGGGCTGCCGCCCGGGTCGCTGATGCGGCGCAGGATCAGCGAGCCGAAGCTGTGGCTCGCATTTCCGAGGAAATAACCCTCGGATGCGTCCGGATCGTCGTTGTCAACCCCCTGCGGAGTGAGCGGACCATTGACCGTTGTCGTGCACAGGCTCCGGAATGCGGTTACGACCGGCGTCCCACCTGCGGTAAGGGAACTCTTGCGTACGACGAACCCGGTGGTGCCGGTGAACGATGCACCGAACATATTGCATCCGATGTAGAGGGCGTGCTTGTCAATTCCCAGAGTCGGGTAATCCGCGAATATCCCGGTGTCCTCGTTGGGAACGGTCCCGACCTGATCCTGCTGGAACTGGAAGAAGTTCCATGCAGTCGCCCCCGAGATCGTGGGGCCGTCGCTGACCGCGATCACAATCCGGTTGGCCACATTGCCGCCCTGCGGGACATCGATGGCGATCAGAAACCATTTTTGGGTGAACTTGTCGTAACGCACCCGGGGGTCGCAGGTGAAATTGCTGACGCCCGGAGTCATCACCGACGAGAAGAAGTTGTCGAGTGTCGTGTTGAGCGCCCCAAGCGTCCCTGTCTTGCTGAACACCCGGACCCGGCCGTTGACCGCCATGACCACTTGCGTCGGTCCAGCGGCCACCTGGCTGTCCGGCGGGAAGAACCCGAATTCGTTCAAGGTTCCGCCGACAAAGCTGGGTTGTATCCCGGTGCCGCCCGAACGGACCGATGCGCGCGGAGCCTTGACGAGCGGGACGTTGGCAACCGTGGTGTCTGCCGGTGACGCCGCCGGGGGCCATTGGCTGACCGCGGGGGACGCCGGATTCTGACGGGCAGATTCGCGGCCTTCGAACTCCTGCTCAAACTTGCGTGCAAGCAACTGCACCGGAGGCAGGAACGCATTGCGCGCCATGATCTGCGCGGTGGTCTCGATAGTCCCGGGCTGCCCCGTCCATACCTGTGGCGCCGGCGTCTGGGCCATCGCCGGCCAGACCGCGATCGCCAGCGCAAGGCCGAGCGCCAAACCATGCCGGATTCCGGCCAGTGTCCATTGCAAAATCATGACTGTTCTCTAAATTATGGGCAACGGGGCAAGTCGGAAAGAGATTCCCTCGAAAAATCGTCCGACTTGATGAGAAACCCGCAATTCAATCAGGAAAAGAAAGCGAAGGACGCGCTCGAATCACGGAACGTCCCTTCGGTTTCACCCGATTCCATCTCCCGCGCGGCGTCTCGACGACAGCAGACCTTCGCCGAACAAAAACCCCGGGAGGGATGTCCCGTCCCGGGGTTGATCAGGGGTTCGTCCGGGCCGGTCCTGGATCCCGGTCCCGACGGATCGCCGTTACTTCCCGGTCAGGCTGCCCACTCCGGTACCGGACGTGTAGTTGGTGTCCCCGGAGAACACAATGGTGAAGTTGCGCTTCACACCGACTCCCGGAGCGGTCAGCGTAATGGTCGCCCGTCCCGTCGCGTCCGTGGTCCCGCTGCCCAGCACGGCGCTGGTGACGGAATCCCGGAACTGCAACGATTTGCCGGCCAGCGCCCCGGTATCGGTGATGCGTACCAATTTGGCCGCTTTTCACCTATATAAAGCAACACCATGAGC
>CAZYBA010000093.1:1213-6921 GCA_964646105.1 uncultured Armatimonadia bacterium | reverse complement strand
GTCACGGAGGTTCCCGCGGTCGCCGATACGACGTCCCCGGTGATCTTGACACCCGATTGGATGACCGTCCAGGTCGCCGACTTCGAGGCTGCCGCGTACGTCGCATTGCCCGCGTAGACGGCGGTCATGGTCAGCGCTCCCACCGGTTCCGACGCCTTGCGGGTGGTGGATGCCACCCCGAGCGCGCTGGTGTTGAAGCTACCGAGACTCGTTCCCCCGAGGGAAATCGAGACGGGAACACTCGCCACGGCGACGGCTCCCACCTTGAGGGTTGCCTTGATGATGCCGTTCGCCCCCACCTTGACCGAGAGGTTCGGCAGTGACAATACGGTGATGCCCTTGTTCACCGTGAGCACGTTGTCGGCGGTGCAGGGCGCGTAGCTCGCATCTCCGGCGAACGACGCGGTCCAGGTGTGGGTGCCGACCGACGCGGTGACAGTCAAGGGGAGCGACGCCAAACCGGAGAGGTTGGTGACCGCCGTTCCCACCGGAACCCCGTCGATCGCAAATGTCACCGTCTTGCCGGAGAGCGACACGGATCCGAACTTGAGGACGGCCTTGAACGTCGGCTTGGCCAGATAGGTCGTGGTCACATTCCCCGGGTAGATCGACGTGATCGCGGTGACAGTCCATGTGTTGGAGCCGGTGCCGGCAACATAATCCGAGTCCCCGGCGAAACTGGCCTGAACCGTCTTGGAGCCGGAGCTCATCAGCGCGGGGACGGTGTAGGAAACATAGGCGGTCCCCGATGCATTGGTGGTGCCGTTGCCGACCGACACCCCGGCGAACTGGATGTTCACCGTCTTGCCGGCCAACGGGCTGCCGTCCGAGTTGCGGGTCAGGGTCGCCGAAAGGCTGACCAGTTGCCCGGTGATCGCGTTGCCGGATGCCACCGCCAGCGTGGTTGCGGATTTGCTCGCGGTGAGGGTTCCGGACCCGGACGCCGCGGCGACCGTTCCGTCCCCTGCGAAACTCGCCTGAATGGCACGGGATCCCACCGTGCCCGACGGAACCGTGTAGCTTCGGGTCGCGACACCCATCGCGTTGGTGACCGCCGTGCCGGCGGAGAGGCCGCCCACCAGGAATGAAAGGGTTTTTCCAGAGACAGGAGCGCCCGAATTCGTCAATGTCGCCTGCAAGGTCACCGATTGCCCGATGGTACCCGTGACATTCGCCACGGTGAGGACGACAGAGCCGGCGACGTCGAGTGCGGACGCCAATGTCGATGTCTGGCCGTCGGGGTTGGTGATGGTCAGGGTTCGCGGCCCCGACGACGCGGCATTGTCGACGGTCACATTCAGCGTTATCTGGGTGGGGCTTGTGAACGTGATGCTGTTGACGGTGATTCCGGAGCCGCTGAACGACGCTTGGAGGCGGTTGGTGTACGACCAGTCCGGGTCGGTGTCGTAGAAGCCGCTGTTGGAAGTCGAGGTTCCGTCGACTGTGATGTTGACCGTCTGCCCCGGATTAACTGTGCTGGGCGACAGGGTCGCGATGGCCGCGGGAGGAGGCGCCGGATGCTTGATGATCTCGACGCCGTAGACATTGGTGGAGTGGGTGTATTCCTGGATGGTCCAGAGTGTCATGTCGTCCACCGGGTCGACGGAAACTTGCGAATAGTCGCCCCAGCGCCGCGGCCTGCTGATGCCGGTATTGCCGGGCGGGTTGTAGGCAGCCACGCCGGCCTTGGCAATGGTGGTGGACGCCATGGTGCCGAGGCTGGTGGACGAAAACCGCTCGGATACCTGTACCGACGCGTAGGTGTTGAGACCGGTCACGGTCGACCCCACCAGCATCCGGCCCTGGCCCGACATGGCAATGGTCGGGATGATGTACCAGTTCGGGTTGGACGCGGCGTTGTCGAAGATCGTCCCGCTCTGCACCAGGGTCGGGGTTCCCGACAGGCTTCCTAGTTCGTACCAGCGGATTCCCGCACGCCCGCCGGCAGTCGCCACTCCCGTGCTGCCCACTCCGATGTTGTGGGCGGTGGTGAGGGTGCTGGTCCCCGTGATTCGGTTGCGATGGAGGGCGGCCGCAAAGAGTCGATCGCCCACCGTGTCGAGGAGGCCACCCGCTCCGGAGGACCCTGTGTTGCCTTTGTGCGGGGCTTCCGCCGCATACCGGGTGGTCGGAACCGTGATGACGATATCCGAGGAGATGGTGGGAGTGGTGCCCGGATTGCTGACACGACGCAGGATCAGTCGGCCGAAGAAGGCGTTCGAAACGCCGATGAAATAGCCCTCGGTCGCGTTGGGATCGTCGTTATCGACCCCTTGGGGAGTCGATGGACCGTCGCTGCTGGCCGTGCACAACTGCCGGAACGCGGTGACCACCGGGGAACCGCCCGGTGTCAACGAACTCTTGCGCACCACGAACCCGGTGGTTCCGGTGAACGACGAACCGAACATGTTGACCCCGATGTAAAGGGCATGCTTGTCAACCCCGAGGGTGGGGTAGTCCGCGAACAAGCCCGTGTCCGCGTTCGGAGTGGTCCCCACCATATCTTGCTGAAACTGGAAGAAGCTCCAGACCGTCCCCGCCGTGATCGTGGGGCCGTCGCTGACCGCAATCACAATCCGGTTGGGCAAGGATCCCCCGCCGGGAACGTCCATGGCGATCACGATCCACTTCTGGATGAAGCGGTCGTATCGTGCACGGGGATCGCAAACGAAATTGGAGACTCCGGGGGTCATCACCGACGCGAAAAAGTTGTCAAGTGTGGTGTCGAGCGCACCGACGGTTCCCGCCTTGTCGAAAACCCGAATGCGTCCGTTGATGGCCATCAGGTACTGGGTTGGACCGACCGAACCGTGGCTGTCGGGCGGGAACGATGCGGTGTCTGCCAGAGTTCCGCCGAGGAAACTGGGCAGCATGCCCGAACCACCGGATCGGACGCGGGCAACCGGGGATCGCAGCAACGCCGGCGCCACAGCGGCACCTGCCTCCGGGGCCGGCACCTGAGCGACCGCGGGAGAACCGGGGTCCTGTGGAATCGAACGGCGCTCCTCGTTTTCCTGCTCGAACTTGCGGACCAATGGGACCACTTTCGGCGAGTACTTCTGCCGGGCCATGATCTGCCCGGTGGTCTCGACCGTTCCGGGTTCCCCGGTCCACGCCACCGAAGCGGGCGACTGCGCATGAACTGCACCGGCCAACAATGCCAGCAAGGCACTCCACAAAACCCACGTGTCACGGCGATTCCACATTGTCCTGCTTGCCTCCCCGTCGGCCTCGGATTCGACCCCGATCGCACGGCCGTCGATCAACCATCGCGTGCTCCGGGCACCTTTCCCGGCGAACGTCCATCGAGCCGTCTGTCCCGCGCAATATTGCGGGGATATACGAGCATTCTAGTGGCAGACTCCACCAATCGGCATAGGGTTCCCAAGAACCCGGTATTTTCACGGGGTAGTGAACAGGTTCACACGGCCCGGTACCCGGCGTCCCAAGTGCTCCCCTCGCCCGCACGGGCACCCTGCAACCCGAAGGGCAGACTACGAGAAGCGCCTCGTGCTCCCCTCGCCCGCACGGGCACCCTTCACGCGACACTCGTCCGGCTGCGGGCCGAGCCTCCCCGTGAAACGGCATCCACCGCGGGGCCGAGCAGAGTGACCGACGTGGGGTCGACCCGTTGGCAACACCCCGGGCCGCACCCCGATCCGATCTCAGCGTTCTTCCCACCCGAACTCGAGCGCAGTTCCAAATTCCGCAGGCAAGATGATTCGACTTGGTCTACGGAACGGTAGGGTTCGGTGGGGAGTCTCGGGGCCGAATCGTTTTGTCGAGTGGCTCCCGGCGCCGACCAGAGGAGAACCGAGTGGGCATCGAGAGAGCAAAGTCGCCGATCGGACTCGTGGAAGCCACCATACTGGTGTACCCCGACCAAGAGCTCGCGCGCCGCGCCGTGGACGCTTTGGTCGAGGCGGGCGTTCCGTGCGCCGCGGTGACGGTGATCGCCGCCGCGCCCGGAACCGACGGACCGGATGCGACCGGATCCTGGGAATTGCCTGCGGACATACGTATCGGTCAGGACCGGCGCGACCTTCTGGAGGGCACCGGTATCGGCGCGTTGGCAGGTCTGGCCTGGGGTGGCGAAATCGCGGTGGTAACCGGCGCCGGCGGCCTGCTGGCGCTCGGGCCGGTCGCGTTCGGAATGCTGTACCTCGGCTTCCTCGGAGGCGTGGTCGCACTTGGGGCGCGGCATCAAGTGGCGAAATCCGCCGCGTACCGGGCAGATCTGCACCGTGGGCACGTCCTCGTTGTTGTCCGCGCCCCTCTCGATTTCGTCGAGGCAACCGTGCGCGCGTGTCCGGAGGAACCAATGGCGCTGGAGCAGTTTCCCCATCGGCTGGGTTGATCGTCTGAAAGATCCGCAGTGTCCGCCCGAACGGTCGCCCTGCCCGGCCGCGGTTCTCGGTGGGCCGCAGATTCCCGAAGCAACGTCCCGATCGGCTGCATCAACCGCCGAACCCTACGATCGACCTGCGGCGCAAGGATCCACGGGGGACTGGTCGACGCGGTAGTCGGGCGTATCGGTACCGCCCGTTCCATCGCCAATCCCGCTCACTTACGGGACGCCCGTGCCCGGGCGCGTATCCGGTTGTCGGCGTCCCCGCACTTCCTTGGTTGAATCGCTATTTCAACGGGGAATAGTCGGTGGGCACCAAAAGCAGCGACTGCACACCCCCGGGGGTGGTGAGCGATCCGCCTGCGGCCGCCTCGCTCGCCTCACGCGCCGCTTTCCAGGCCGGATCCGCCCCGAACGACGCAAACGACTTGGTGCGGGCATCCGTGTCCTTGTGCATCACGAAATAGATGAGCTTGTCGGCAGCGCCCGGCTGGTCCGCCTGCGGAACCCCGTAGATGCCGTTCTCAATCCCGTGCTTGCGGAACAGATCGAACGTTGCCCGGCGGAACCGATCGACGAGCCGTTCGCGATTGCCCGCAGTAGCGGTGTAGGTGCGCAGTTCGAAGAGGCGCGGGGCACCGCGTCGCGGACGCATCTCCGGTGAGAAGTCGACCGTGTCCAAGACCACGCTCTCGGCTTTGGCGACGATCGGTCCGCCGACCGCTTCGGATTCCTTGAGGGCGACCGGCCATTCCGGATCCTTGCCGAACGCCTGCCATGCCTTCTCGCGAGCGTCTCGGTTTTTGAACCGAAGCAGGTAGACCACCATGTTCTCCTGATCGGCGGGGGCGCCGGCACCTGGCAACGGGGTCCAGAACCCGACCACATCCATGCCGCAGCGACGGAATATACCGATGGTCCGCTTCTGGAAACGCTGATTGAGGGCATCGCGCCGACCCGGATGGGTCCAGTAGGTGCGCAGTTCGTAACAGGAAGGCTTGGCCATGCCGCATTCTACACCCGCTCCGGCTTCACGTCGGGCAACCTCCTCACCTCTCCCCTTGGCCACACATCAACCGCGGGCGACCGGGAAGCTCGACTCGGATGTTGTAGAATAGGGCGCGCCGGGAACGACCGACTTTTTTCCCGCGCCTCCCCGAACCATGGCAAGCGTACGCGTCCGGCAACTCGTCAAGAACTACGGCGATTTCACCGCAGTCAACAAGCTCGACCTCGAAGTGGAGGACGGCGAATTCATGGTCTTCCTCGGCCCGTCCGGCTGCGGAAAGACCACCACCCTGCGTTGCATCGCCGGGCTGGAAATCCCCAACGGCGGGGAGATCCGCATCGGCGAGCGCGT
>CAZYBA010000093.1:0-1179 GCA_964646105.1 uncultured Armatimonadia bacterium | reverse complement strand
GAGGTGACCAACCTCGAGCCCGGCGACCGCGACATTGCTTTCGTCTTCCAGTCGTTCGCCCTCTATCCCCACCTGTCGGTCCGTCAGAACCTGGCGTTCCCGCTCGAGGCGGTCAAGACCCCCAAGGACAAGATTGCCGAGCGCGTCAACTATGCCGCCAAGGTTCTGCACATCGAGGACAAGCTCGAGCGCAAGCCGGTCCAGCTTTCGGGTGGCGAGCAACAGCGTGTGACCATCGGCCGCGCGATTGTCCGGTCGCCGCAGGTCTTCCTGATGGACGAGCCGCTTTCCGCCCTCGACGCAAAGCTGCGTACGGAGATGCGCGCGGAAATCAAGCGCCTGCAGACCGATCTCGGCGCGACCACCATTTATGTCACCCACGACCAACTCGAAGCCATGTCGATGGGCGACAAAATCGCCATCATGTACGGCGGCCTGCTCCAGCAGGTCGGCACCCCCACCGATGTCTACGACAAGCCACGCAACCTGTTTGTGGCCGGCTTCATCGGTTCTCCGTCCATGAACTTCCTCCCGTGCCGTCGCGAATCGGGTGACATAGTGGTTTCCGGAATCGACGGTGCCGCACCGGTCCCGATCACGATCGACGCGGCCGGCGCGCTCACGGACGCTGTCCCGGGCACCGACCTGGTGCTTGGTGTCCGCCCCGAAGACATCCACCTCACCGGCTCCCCCGGCCCCGACACTCTCCCGGTCGACGTTTACGTGGTCGAACTGCTCGGCTCCGAGAACATCATCAACGTGCGCATCGGTGGGCATGTGGTCAAGGCACGCACCGGCCCGACGTTCCGACCCGCTGTCGGCGACACGTTGCACGCCCGCATCGACCAGACCCGTTCGCACCTGTTCGACGCCCAGTCGACCCAGCGCATCGGAAGCTGAGCCATGCTGCAAGGACGTTTCGCCCAGATCGCCGAGTTCTCGAGCATTGTCCTGATGCTGCTGGGAGTTCTGGCGCTGTGCCAGCCGTGGAGCCAGAAGGTCTACGCGATCGGCATCCATCCGCTGTTCTGGGGCTGGCTGGGTCTCAACATCTTCTCCCACCGCAAGCCCGTTCGCTGAACCGGTCCTGGCACTGAAGTGCCCGGCCCAGCGGAAGCCCGTCTTCGACGGGACCCTGTCGCGATGGCGCGTGCGGCGTGCCGGGCGCGGATCTAGGAA
>CAZYBA010000092.1:8836-9970 GCA_964646105.1 uncultured Armatimonadia bacterium | reverse complement strand
ACTGCGAAGGAAGCCCTGTGATGGCGTGGAAAACCGCGGACTTCACAGACAACGACCAGCTGGGAATGCCGAATTCGGTCGACCTGCGCGGGGTCGTGGCGAACTTCCCCTCGGAGTGGGCGACGGTTGTTGGATATGCGTTCCAATTGCTGGAATTCCGGCGGCGGTTTCGGTTTTGCACACAGTGCGGTTCGGAATTGATCCCGGGCGAAATGTGGTCGCGTTCGTGCGTGTCCTGCAAAGAGCAATTCTGGCCTCCGGTTTCACCCGCGGTTCTGTTGTTGATCCACGATGACGATGGACGGATTCTGTTGGCCCAGAAACCGGGCTGGGGCGATCGTTGGTCGATATTGGCCGGATTTGTCGAACCGGGTGAATCGCTCGAGGAATGTTGTTTTCGCGAATCGGTCGAGGAAGTCGGAGTTGAGATCGAGGAACCAATTTACGTCGGAAGCCAACCCTGGCCGTTTCCGCACCAATTGATGGTTGCATTTACAGCGCGCTATCGGAGCGGATCGATTGTTCCGGATCCGGGCGAACTGGCTGATGCGCGGTGGTTCCCGAAGGACGATTTACCCAAATTGCCTCCTCCGCATGCTCTCTCGCGACAGACAATCGACCATTTCCTACGCAATGTCCAGTAGGAACCACCGAAGGCGTCAAATGGTCCCAACGTCCGCGTTACGGTAAAATAGCGAGGCTTTTTCCCCTGAAAACCTTGTTGTGTCTAGCAACACGTCACCGGGGAGCGGCGCCCCCTATCATCCATGCCTGACGATCAGATCACCCCCGAAGACGCCCCCGCTGGTGCGGGCGCAACGGCAACCGGCTACGCCGGACCGCGCATCGAAATCTCCGAGGAGATGCGGCAATCCTATTTGGGTTACGCCATGTCGACCATTGTGTCGCGCGCGCTGCCCGATGTGCGCGACGGTCTCAAACCGGTGCAACGCCGAATCCTTTATGCCATGCGCGAGTTGGGTCTTTCTCCCAACTCACGTCACCTCAAGTCGGCCAAGGTCGTCGGGGAAACCATGGGCAACTACCACCCCCATGGAGACCAAGCGCTTTACCTCACCATGGTCCGCATGGCGCAGCCGTTTTCGTTGCGTTACCCGTTGGTCGACGGCCAAG
>CAZYBA010000092.1:5421-8826 GCA_964646105.1 uncultured Armatimonadia bacterium | reverse complement strand
ATGACGACCCGCCCGCTGCGATGCGCTACACGGAAGCCCGCCTCACCGCCCTTGCCATGGAGATGATGGAGGACATCGAGAAGGACACGGTCGATTTTGTTCCGACATACGACAACGAACGACGCGAGCCATCGATTCTTCCCGGCAAGTTTCCCAACCTCATCTGCAATGGTTCCAGCGGAATCGCGGTCGGCATGGCCACCAACATGCCCCCGCACAACTTGCGCGAAATTTGTGACGCCATCGCGTTTCTGATTGACAACCCCGAGGCAACTCTCGAGCAGTTGATTCAACGAGTGCCGGGTCCCGACTTCCCCACCGCAGGATTGATTCTCGGCACCCGGGGTATTCGGTCCGCCTACGAGACCGGCCGTGGTTCGGTCACCATGCAGGCCCGCACGACGATCGAACCCATGGACGGCGGGAAAAGTTCGATCATCATCACGGAACTGCCCTACCAAGTCATCAAGAGCCGCCTGATCGAGCAGATCGGGTCGTTGGCGCGGGAACGCAAGATCGAGGGAATCACCGGGATCAACGACTATTCCGACAAGACCGGAATGCGGGTGGTCATCGAACTCAAGCGGGATGCCTTGCCGCAAAAGGTCATCAACGCGCTCTTCAAGCACACCCCGCTGCGCACCAATTTCGGAGTCATTCTGCTCTCGCTGGTCGATTCCGGACGTGCCCCCAAGGTGCTGGGACTGCGTGGCATCCTGCAGGAATACATCGACCACCGGCGCAGCATCATCACTCGGCGAACCCAATTCGAACTTAACCGCGCCAAGCAACGCGCCCACATCCTCGAAGGGCTCGAAATTGCCGTCCAGAACCTGGACGAAGTCATCCGCATCATCCGGGCGTCACGGACCACGGAGGAAGCACGTTCCCGTTTGATCCAAACGTTCTCCTTCACGGGTCCCCAAGCCGAAGCCATTCTCAATATGCAGCTGCGCCAGTTGACCTCGCTCGAACAGACCAAGATCGAGAACGAGTACACGGGACTGCTCAAGGAGATCGGACGTTACGAAGACATCCTGATGGACAAGGCGCGCGTCGACGGCATCATCAAGGATGATCTCACCTACCTGATCAACAAGTTCGGTGACGATCGCCGCACTCGGATCATCCCGACCGAGGCCGAGGAAATCAGTATCGAGGACCTCATCGCCGACGAGGAAATGTTGCTGACCATCACCCGAGACGGCTACATCAAGCGGATGCCGATTGAGACATTCCCGACGCAACACCGCGCGGGCAAGGGGCGAAAGGCAGGGAAGACCAAGGAAGAGGACAACATCGAACACCTCCTCCGGGCCTCCACGCACGACATGATCCTCTTCTTCACGGACCGTGGCCGTGTCTACCGCCTCAAAGCCTACGACGTTCCCCAAACCAGCAGGCAAGCGATGGGAACCGCGATCATCAACCTGATCTCGATCCAGTCCGACGAGCGCATCACGGCAACGTTGCCGCTGCGCAACATCAAGGACACCACCGGTTACCTGTTCATGGCCACCGTTCGCGGCGAAGTGAAGCGCGTACGCATCGAGGAATTCGCAAACCTGCGTGCCAACGGTCTGGTTACGTTCGACATGGAACCCGACGACCGTCTCGGTTGGGTGAAGCACACCGACGGAAACCAGTCGATTGTCCTGACAACGAGCACCGGGATGGCCATTCGATTCCCCGAGGGAGACGTTCGTGCATCCGGTCGCCCCAGTGGCGGCGTCCGCGGAATCATGATGGACCGCCCCGGCGACCAAGTCGTTACCATGGACACGGCCACCGACGACGACGAACTGCTGGTGGTCGGCGAGAACGGGTACGGCAAACGCACGCCGATGTCGGCCTATCGAACCCAATCGCGCGGAGGCAAGGGCCTCAAGACAATGGATGTGACCGAAAAAACGGGTCCCTTGAAAACCGCCTGTGTCATCACCAAGGCCAAGGAATCGGTACTGCGTCTCATCATCGTTTCCGAAGGGGCACAGACCATCAACATCGCAGTTTCCGATATTCGTTCCACGCTGGGACGATCCACCCAAGGGGTGAAATTGATCGGTCTCGCCGAGGGAGACCGTGTCAAGACGGTCGAATATCTCGACCCCACTCCGAAGGAAGTCGAAGAGTCCGCCTGATCCAGGCACCGTGAACACGCCGATGTTGGTCGAACTGACAATTGAAAACGTCGCCCTGATCGAACGGGCACGACTTCAGTTCGACCACGGCCTTACCGCATTGACCGGTGAGACCGGATCGGGTAAATCCATTCTCCTCGATGCGCTGGGGCTCGCGCTCGGGGCCCGCGCAGGCGCGGAATTGATCCGGCACGGGGCACAGAAAGCCCGGGTGGAAGCCGTCTTCCAGATCACGGAAAATCACCCGCAATATCGGATGTGGGTTGATACCGGTGAACTCGATCCGGACGAACCTGTGGTCATCCTGCACCGTGAACTGGACAAGTCTGGACGCGGCACCGCGCGATGCAACGGGAGAACGGTTCCCGTCGCCACTCTGCGCGAGTGGGCGGAGCGGCTGATCGACATCCACGGTCAGCACGAACACCAATCGTTGCTCGATGAATCCCAACACCTGCGCTGGCTCGATCTTTGGATCGGTGAGCCGGCTTCGATGTTGCGCGAACAAACTCAGCACGCTTGGCGACAATGGCGCGACATGCTCCAGCATTGGGAAGCCCTGAAGCGCGACGCGAGGGAACGTTCCCGGGAAATCGAAATGCTGACGTTCCAGGTTGAGGAGATCAACGCCGCGGATCTCAAGCCGGATGAAGAAACCGAACTATCCCAGGAACGAGATAGGCATGCAAACGCCGAAAAACTCACCGCGGGATCCGAGGGTGCATATCGCCTGCTCGAGAACGCGGTATCTCAGTTGGGCAAAGCGGTCGCCGAGTTGCAGCGGGTGCACGCGTTCGACCCAACCATCGACGCACTGCTGGTCTGCGCCAACGCGGCCCTGTACAGCGCCGAAGACGGTGCCCGGTCATGCCGGCAGTATCGCGACGGCATTGAATACAACCCACAACGCCTGGAGGATATCGAGGAACGCCTGGAGACAATCCACGCGCTCAAGCGCAAATACGGGGCAACCATTGCCGAAATTCTGGCCTACCGCGATCAGGCTCAATTGAGGCTGGATGTCCTGGGCAATGCCGAGGAATCGTTGGAAAGCTTGGAACGTCGAGCAAAGCATCACCATGACGAATTGACGAGTCTATCGGAAAAATTGACCGCATTACGACGCCGCCTCGCGACCGACCTCTCTTCCCGCATTCGCAAGGAATTGGCGGATCTGGCCATGGGGGCAACCCAGTTCGAGGTTCATTTTGAGACAATCGAACCAGGGGCGGACGGCGCGGACCGCGTCGCGTTTCGAATGTCA
>CAZYBA010000092.1:0-5411 GCA_964646105.1 uncultured Armatimonadia bacterium | reverse complement strand
AACCAATCCGGGGGTCCCGCCACGTCCATTGGCAAAGATTGCATCCGGTGGCGAAGTATCCCGTGTGATGCTGGCCCTGAAATCGGTTTTTCTCGAAGCATTTGGTTTCGCCACACTGGTATTCGATGAGATCGACGCGGGTATCGGCGGACGCACAGGAGTGGCGATCGCAGATAAATTGCATCATCTGGCTGAAAACACGCAAGTTTTTTGTGTCACCCACCTGCCTCAGGTGGCCGCGGCAGCCAGCCACCAATTTCGAATCGAAAAGAACATTTCGGCGGATCAAACCACCCTCACCATTGATTCGCTGTCCCCGGAGCAACGGATCGATGAGATAGCCCGAATGCTCGGGGATACCGACAGCCGGGCGGCACGTGAACATGCCGTCGAGTTACTTTCTCGAAATCTTTCCGTTTCCTGATCACCGAAGCGCCCAACTCCCATACCCGCATTGAAAACGAAATCCAGGTAAGCCGTCGGCTCACCCTGTCAATTTTCCGGAAGGAACATTCAGGAATGACGACGGAACCAATGGGCATGCGTTGCGCACTCGTTGACACATCGAACAGCCCCCACGCCGCATTCCGGCCGGTCGGAATGGACGAAGTACATATACACGATCGATTTTGGAAGCCGCGCCGCGACACCAATGTCCAGGCCACCCTCCCCTCCCAGCTGCGCTATCTTCACGATACATTTCGCCTACGCAATTTCGACAGTGCTTCCGGGAAGTCCGAAGAACCTCATGTAGGGCAGCGTTACAACGATTCCGACGTTTACAAGTGGATCGAAGCAGCGGCATGGAGTTTGGTCGATTACCCGGACGCATCCCTTCGCGCAGATGTCGGTCGGATTGTCGAGCGGATTGCGGCAGCCCAGGATTCCGATGGTTATCTGAACACCTACTTCTGCCGGGACCGGTCATCGCTACGATTCCACGACCTTCCCGAGGGGCATGAGATCTACTGCATCGGTCATCTCATTCAGGCGGGTGTGGCATGGCACAGGGCCACGGCCGACCGCAGTTTATTGGAAGTTGCCATCAAAGCGGCACAATGCATGGACGCGCAATTCGGTTCGTCTTCGCAGCTGGGTCATGGTTGTTGCGGCCATCCCATAGCCGAAATGGCCTTGGTCGAGTTGGCACGGGAAACCGGCGATACCCGATGGAGTGCATTTGCGCGACATATGATCGCAAGTCGTGGGGCGACGATTCCGGTGGCGGGTGGACGGCAATATACGCAGGACCATTGTCCCGTTGTCGCGCAGCAGTCCCCCGTCGGCCACGCGGTTCGTCAACTCTACCTGGCATCCGGCGTAACCGACCTGCTGATGGAATCCAACGATTCGGATTTGAGCGTGGCCAATAGCGCGCTTTGGGAAGCGTTTGTTTCCCGAAAAATGTTGGTTAACGGCGGAGCAGGAAGTCGTTGGGACGACGAGGCCTTTGGAGACGACTGGGAGTTGCCGTCGGATCGAAGTTACGCCGAGAGTTGCGCCGCGATTGCCGCAGCGCAATGGCACCATCGACGTTGGCTTCTCACGGGTGACGTCCAATTTGCCGATGCTCTGGAGTGGACCCTTATCAACGCCGTGTTGCCGGGAATCGCGCTGGATGGGACTCGGTACTTTTACCAAAACCCATTGGCGGACCGCGGTACCCATCGACGTCGTGAATGGTTCGGTTGCGCGTGTTGTCCGCCGAATCTGGCCCGTACATTGGCGTCGCTAGGCGGTATGGTGGCGGTCCGTAACGATGCGACATTGCAAATCGGATTGATTGCCGACATGACCATCGAAACACGCGATACACGGGTTCGAGTGACTACCCAATACCCATGGGATGGGGTCGTACGAGTACAAGCGGAAGGCAAGTTGCGGGATGTGCAGTTGCGTGTTCCCGGCTGGGCTTCGGTGGGGACCCGGGATGGACGCAATATCGCGCCCGGATGGTGCCGGTTGCCACTTTCCGGAGGAAAACTCGACACCACGATCCTATTGCCGATGTGGGTCCGCCGTATCCATGCCCATCCCCGGGTGCATGCGGCACGGGGCCAGATCGCAGTGCACCGCGGCCCGGTGCTCTATTGTGCCGAGGCCTGCAACCAACAATCGCAGGACCCATACGACTTCGGCATCGGACGACAACCGGATTGGACAGTGGTGCATCGGAAACTAGACGGCCTTCTGGACTACGTTGCCTTGCAAGGACGTGTCGGAATCGTGCAGGAGACAGGTTGTTTGCCCTGGGACAGCCGCGCCCCGGAGGGGGTTCGCGATCACGAAGCCGAGCTAATCCCCTATTTCCTGTGGGCAAACCGGCAGCCGGGCCCGATGACAGTTTGGATGCACGATCTGAAATGAAAATAGCCGACCCGAGAGGACCGGCTAGATACCCACCCGACAGGATTCGAACCTGTGACCTTTGGCTCCGGAGGCCAACGCTCTAATCCGCTGAGCTACGGGTGGAAGGCGGGATTTGCTCCCGCGTGGCAGGTAGGAGTGTATCACGCGGGTTCCCTTTACTTCAATGGGAAGGGATGCACGCGCCGCACGTCGAAGCCCCCGTCTGTGTCACAGTCTCGATTACGTGTCCTGCTCACCGGCGCGGGCGGCCGCATTGGTCCGCACATTTTGCCGACGTTTCGTGATCGATTTGAATTACGTCTCCTCGACCGATGCTCCATTCCGGGTCCCGAACCAACCATTCTGACCGACCTTTCGGATCCGGATGTTCTCCGGAGCGCCATGGAAGACATTGACGTGGTAGTTCATTTGGCTGCCACCAGTGACGAAGCGCCGTTTGTGGAACAACTGGTTCCGAACAATGTGGTGGGACTGTTCCATATCCTGGAAAGTGCCCGCCTCGCCGGCGTCCGTCGTGTCGTATTCGCATCCACCGTCCAGGCCGTCGGATTCTATCCAGCCGGCACCACTGTCCAAGGGTCCGATGTTCCGAGACCAGTCACCCTTTACGGATGCACCAAAGCGCTCGGTGAGACCATGGGACGTTACTACCACGACAAATTCGGACTGGAGTTTGTCGCAGTACGGATCGGCTGGTTTCTCGATTACGATGCCCCGCAGTTGCGCAGATTCCCAGGGGCGAGGGATGTGTGGCTGTCCCCTCGGGACGCAGCAGGTATTCTGGCCGCAGCAACCGAGACCCCCGGAATCGGCTACTGCATCGCCAACGCGACGTCCATTACTGATTTCGAACGCCTATCGCGAACCGAATGCCGCGAACAACTTGGGTACGAGGCACTCGACCGGGTCTCGGACATACCCTTCGCACCGGACCCCAGCTGAAAAGAAACGGTCCCTGCTCCGGTTACATTCGGTAATGTTTTTCGTGTTCCTGGAGTTCAGGGATCGTAAAACCGAATTTTTCCGCCCAATCCACAGTGTCGGTCCACCGCTGCTGACGCGCGTTGTCGGTGGCGTTGGGCGCAAGCATTACTGGCGGGGCAGGCACCTCATCGTCTCCCCGCTCCTGCCATTGCGACTGGAGCCCCGTGTAGATATCCGACCATTTCCAAACCAGCGGGCAAACGAAATCTTCGTCCATCGTGTCCCCCCTTAATGGAATTCTAACACAATGAGATAGATTCGATTGGGTTCGCGATTATTCGATATCTGGCGGGAGGTCAACGGGTATCGGCGAAGCTACGGATAGACGCCACCACATGGTCGCGTTGCTCTGCGTTGAGTTCGGCGTGAACAGGGATGCTCAGCACCTCCCGACAGGCACGTTCCGATTCGGGGAAATCGCCTGGCTTTCCGCCGAAGCGCAAGTAGGCGGGTGCCAGGTGCAACGCCACGGGATAGAAGACTCCGCTGGCCACACCGCAGTCTAGCAACCATTGCCGCAATGCATCACGCCGACCGTTCCTGACTCGGAGCGTGTACTGATGAAACGTATGTTCGTTGCCATCCATGGTTGTCGGCAAGTCCAGCCCGGCCAATCCGACCAGCTGACGATGGTAGAAGTCGGCATGGTTTCGGCGGAAGGAAGTGCATCGATCCAGATAGTTCAGTTTTACCGACAGAAGGGCTGCCTGAACGGCATCCAATCGGGAACACACCCCAACCTCTTGGTAGTCGTAGGTTCCCGACGATCCATGGAATCGAATCCTGCGCAGTCGTTCTGTCAAGTCGGAATCGTTCGACAACACCATGCCGCCATCCCCTGCCGCGCCCAGATTCTTGGTGGGATAGAAGGAGAGCGTGGTGAGGGGCACCCATGATGCCACGGGTTTTGCGTGTCGGGTCGCCCCGATCGACTGCGCCCCGTCGGCAAGCACCACAATCCCATGGGCATCGGCCAAGGCAGTCAATTTATCGAGATCCGCAGATTGACCGAACAGGTGAACCGGCAGGATCGCCTTGGTTCGGGGCGTGATGCGTTCCGCAACCAACTCCGGATCCATCGTGTAGATCTCGGTGGTCGCAGCAACGAAAACAGGCGTCGCGCCCAGAAGGACCACGGTCTCGACGGTCGCAACAAAGGTGAAGGCGGGCGTGATCACCTCATCGCCGGGACCGATCCCGAGAGCCATCATCGCCACCAGCAAGGCGTCGGTACCGTTCCCTACCCCGACCCCGTCCGGGACTCCACAATACGCGGCAACCGCCGATTCAAAATCGGTGACAGATTTCCCCAGGATATATCCGCCGGAACGAAGGACTCCGAGGACAGCATCTTCGATCTCGGGGCACATCGACGACCACTGGGCCGCAGGATCGGCCATCGGGACACGCAAGGGATGACTCATTCCGACTCCGGAACAATCCGCGTTCCCTTGCGCAGGACCGTACCTGCGGCGAAGACCGACGGAACCTTCACCACCGTATCGGCTTCCACATGACAACCATCATCCAAGATCGCATCTTGAATCTCTACTCCGGAAGCAACAATCACATCGGCCTCCAGGATGCAGTCCGTCAGTGACGCATTGTCGCCAATGCGGCAGTTTCGTCCGATCACCGTCTTACCCGCGATCGATGCGCCTGCGCCGATTCGGGCACCGGCGCCGATATGGACAGTTGGCGCGATGTGGGCCGTGGGATCGACTTCCGCTCCCTCTTCGCACCAATAGCCCATTTGGTTCCATTCGCCGGGGACTTCGACCGTGATGTCGCGGGCCAATATGGCACTCGTGGCTTGCCGGTATTGTGCGGGGCGACCGATGTCCAGCCAGAAACCATCCCGGGCGATCGCGTAGAAAGGCGTCCCCTCCGCCAACAGCATGGGGTAGGTCTCTCGTTCGATCGAGACGGGGCGACCTCCGGGGACTCGCCTCTGACGACGCCGGAGCCGGCGAAGATGCCGACAGTGGGCATGACGCCCGCTGCGCTCGTCGCCGCGCGAAAAGTCGCTGCGGAGACGACGATGGTCGATCGTTCCG
>CAZYBA010000091.1:0-9970 GCA_964646105.1 uncultured Armatimonadia bacterium | reverse complement strand
AAACAGGAAGCATTTGTTCGCCCCGAAAAAATATCGGCGCGCAGCGCATCTTGCCTGCGTCCGGAGGACGATCGGCCATCGTGCCGGCGGAAGCGGGTGCGCGTTCCCTGAGCCATGTTCCGTCGTCCAACTTGGGTATTTCCCAAAATCCGGTTCAGCGGTAGGATCGGGGCAGGAAACAACCATGGCAATCCAACTCGGCCCGCTCGGACAAGTGGCAGTCACGGTCGACAATGTCGACACGGCGGAAGTTTTCTACACGGAAGCCCTCGGATTACGGAAGCTGTTCCGTTTCGGCGATCTGCTCTTCGTCGACTGCGCCGGCGTCCGGTTGCTGATCGAAAAATCGTCCGCGGAACCCTTTGTACCGTCGAGTTCGATTCTGTATTTCCGGGTGCCGGACATTCCCTCGACCATGACGGCGCTCACGGCGCGCGGGGTCGACTTCACCGGGCAACCCCATTGTGTCGCCCCGATGGAAGACCACGACCTGTGGATGGTGTTTTTACGCGACCCCGCCGGCAACCCGCTGGCGTTGATGCAGGAAGCCCCCAAGGGATGGCAACCCGCTGCGGAGGATTGTGGATGAACGTTTTCTCCTTCGGTCTGATGGCGCTGGGACGAATATCCGGGGCGGCCGCGCTGGTCGCCGTGGCCGGATCCGCGCCTTGGCAACAGAAAAACGCCGAGGTGGTCCCGCCGGTATCGGCGCCCGATGTCCAGTTCCGCAAGATTGTCGTGAACGCCCAATCGGACTTCGAGGCGGCGAACGCGGCGGATGTCGACGGCGACCGGAAACTTGATATTGTCTCGGGCGACACTTGGTACAAGGCTCCCAACTGGGAACCGCGCAGATTCCGGGAAATTTCAGTCTGGGGACGTGGGCCGGGTTCGAGCGGATACCGGGGCAGTTTCGCAGAGCTGCCACTCGATGTGAACGGCGACAAACGCGTCGACATTGTCTCGTCGGATTACGCCACCGGCGAGGTTTTCTGGCACGAAAACCCCGGGCCGGCTTCGACCGCGGCCTGGACACGCCACCTGATCGCCAAGCCGGGCAGCGCCGAAACATCGGTTTTCGCGCCAATCTCGGGACGCAGCAGCAAGGACATCCTTCCGAATGTCGCCAGCAAGGTGGTCTGGTACGAATTACGCCAGGCCGGTCCCAAGCCGCAATGGATCGAGCATGTCGTGGGAGCGCACGGAGCCGGTCACGGCATCGGGTTCGGCGATGTCGACAAGGACGGAAAAACCGACCTGATCACCCCCACCGGCTGGTGGCGCAACAGCGACGCGGTCAACGATAAATGGGAATGGCGGCCCGAGTTCCGGTGCCAACCCGCCGATCTCGGCATTTCCACCCCCGTGCACGACTGGGACGGCGACGGCGACAACGACATTGTCTTCGGCAGCGGACACAACTACGGGCTCTATTGGTTGCGCAACGACGGGGCCGGGAAGTGGACCCAGTTGCCGATCGACCTGTCGGAGTCGCAATACCACGCCCTGATCCTGACGAAGATCGCCGGACGCGGGGAGCCGGTAGTAGTCACCGGCAAGCGCTATCTTGCCCACGACCACGACCCCGGTGCGGAGGAGCCACTGTCGCTCAATGTCTACGCGTACGACCGGAAGGCCAAAGGATGGCGCAAGCAACCGATCGACCACGGCACTGCGGTGGGTACCGGTTTGCAACTGAACGCAGTGGACATGAACGGAGACGGTCGGATGGACATCCTGGCGCCAGGCAAGAGCGGGCTCTACCTATTTGAGAACCTCGGCAACCGACGCTGACTCCGTCGCCACACCAGTCCGAACCGAGCCACGCCGCCTGTCGCATCGCCCTCCCCGAAACAAGCCGGGTACTTGATAAATGCCCTGAATGGCAACGTTCGCGAAGGCCTTCGGGGATCCGAGTTCGTTGCCAAGTGCCCATTGACGCCTGGGCTGACCCGTCCCGAGACATGAAAAAGCCCCACGCCGCCGAGAGCGCGAGGCGATCCGGGAGGGCGGCCCGAATAAACAACTTCCCCCAGGTCCGGTGGATCCACCGGGCGCAAGGGACGTTGGAATCGACGATCGGGTTAGCCGGCGGACGTGGAATCGCCAGCTTCGCGAGCCAATTCCTCCGCTTTGCCAAAGATCCCCGACATGGAGACCCCCAGTTGTTCGCACAAGCGATCAAGCATTTCGAGGCTCGGACGTCGCCGTCCGGACTCGAGAAAGTAGACATACGCCTGGCTGAGTCCCACACGTCGTCCGAACTCGGTTTGGGTCAACGCGTTCTGGAGTCGGTAGTGGCGCAAGGCTAGCCCCAAATAGGGCAGCGGTGAAAAAGATTCATTCGTGGGCACGACGTCGTTTAGCATCCTGAAGCCATTTTGAAAAGAGATAATGGTTCGTTATTTGTGATGTCACCGGTTTCAGAAACGGGCATCTTCCGAGCGGCTGTTTCCATGACCCGGCGATACCCGATGTTGCGTCCACCTGCTCGCAACCGCGCAAGGCATAGCCCCGAGCGTCCCAAAGCAGGACACGGCCAATCCCGCCGTGACCGGTCGGCGCATCGACGGAATCAACGCTTTCAGACTGATTCCCGATAGAGATTGTTCAGGAAATGTGCCCCCTGAATTTACAAAAGAAAAGAGCCCTCTCGAAATTCGTTCCGGGAGGGCAGCATCGAATCATCGTCGCGACCGGATCCGGCTGGGAAGCATCGGAACGTCGGTCGGGTCGGTTCCTTGTTTTCTATTCGGGGTTCACGGATTGGCGAGTATCGGGGCACTCTCCCGGATCAGTTGCTCGCGCTCGGCGACACGCGATTCCCAACCAGCCTGCACCTCGGGGTTGTCCATGTTGTCGGCGCGTTGTGCATCGAACAACTTGATTTCGTGCTCGAGGTCGTGTAAGCGCAGAATTGCCGCCTGACCCTGCAGATTGTGGAGAAGATCGTCGAAAAGCAACCGACTCCGCCTTGTTTCGCGCAGGCGCTGCTGGAACGCCGCCACGGTCGGGACCAATTTCACCAACAACGACAGATCAACCGAGCACCCTTGCTCCTCTCCGTCTGCGTCGAGCCAGCTGTAGGTATGGCTGCCATGATCGAACTCGTCGCCCGCCCCCCGTTTGGCCTTTGGCAATTGGACGGGTTTGCCGACCCATGCCTTGTAACGCCAGATCTGGACATCACCCTCTTGGCAGGTGCGGTAAATGCGGTCCACCTCGAGCATCTGGACGCCGAATCGTTGCAGATTTTCGTGCAGTCCGTACCGCGAATAGGCGAGAAAACGCAGTTTTCGCCCGGAAGACCGCGGGTCGATGAATTGCGGACGTGTATCTTTCAGCCAAGTGGCAATCCGGTTGTAGCCGTTCAAGTTGAAGCGGAACTCGGGTTCTTCGCCGAATGCGATTGTGGTCTTGCGCGACCATTCGTCCCAGGGCATGGGTTTGGTTCCTTTCCGGAGTTCCGGCGGGGACTTCTCCGCCGGGAAAATCGCGACGCCGGGACCGCCCCCGGGCCCACTCGGGAAACCACCCGGCGCCGCGTCACAGCGCCACTGCCGCCGCCGAAGACAAATCCGGAAACGCGCGGGGTGAAAAACATCGGCGGAAGTGATCGCTCTTCCCGCTCGCTCAGGACAATGTCATGTTCCCCCGGTAGGATGCGGTATTCGTCGTGATGCGGACGACACTGTGCCGACCAATCGGTACAGACTTCCGCATCGTCGTCCAAAAGGAAACCAAGCCATGTTCCCACGCAAGGTAGTCGTCGCTGGAGCCGCACTCTCCGCCCTGGGATGGATCGGCGGCTGCGGTGGCGGATCCGATTCCGAGTCCGGTTCCGACCGCGGGGTCGACATTTATGTGACCGACCAGTTCGCCGACCGGCATGCGCAAGTCTGGGTCAACCTGTTGCGTATCGAAGTGGGCGATGGTGCCCAGTTCACCACGGTCTACGACAATCCGTCCGGCAATGCCCTCAATATTGTCAGCCTCAAGGACACCGCCGAACTGCTGGCATCGGTGTCCCTTCCGGACAGCCCGTACACGCATGTCCGTGTCACCTACGGCGACCAGGTGACCCTGGTCGACAAGGAAGGCAAGTCAACCACGGTACCGGTTGCCTCCACCGACGACACGACGGTCGAGAACGGCAAGGCGGTCCATGTTTCCCAAACGAAGGCACCGTTCCGCGCCTCCACGTCGCGTCGCCTGGTGATCGACTTCCAGCTCGCGACATTCGAAGTGGTCGGTGGAAAGCTGAAGGTGGGCATCCGCCCCGAACCGCCCGCCGATTTCGACAACAAAGTGCGCTGGTGCGCCGTCCCCGGCACAGTCGCCGACCTGAGCACCACATCGTTCACCCTGCGCCCCGAGATGCGCATGCCCCAGGTCGGCGGTGGACCCGACGGTCCCCCGACGGTGCGTTCGTTCACGGTCAATGTCACCGAATCCACTAGCATCGTGGGTCCGGACGGCGCGGCCGCCACCCTTTCCAACAACCAAGCCGTCGTGGTTCGGGGAAGTGTCGACAAGGATTCCGGCACCATCGCCGTAACCCATGTCCTGGTGCGCCCGGCGGACAACCCGAATCCCCCGACCGGCGGACCCGATCCCATTCCCATGCCCGACCACCTCGGCGGGGAAGTGACCGCAATCGACAAGGAAAAGGCCACGGTAACAGTGGCACCGTTCGATGCCAACCGCATCGGTGGAATGTCGGGAACCATTCATGTCGGCGAGGGCACCGTCATCCGGATCGCCGGAGCGGGCCGCCCGCAAGACTCCACACTCTCCGACATCTCCGTCGGTGACCCGGTGGTGGCCACCGGGAAGTTCCGCGAGGACGGTGGACTGGACGCCAAGACGGTGATGGTGCGGCGCTTGCCGGCGGGCGGCCCCAAGCCTCCGTTCGGACGCCCGCGCCCGCGATAGACCCCGGCAATCATCGGGAAAAAGCCATTTCGGAAAACCAACCGGCCCGCAGGATCATCCTGCGGGCCGGTTTTGGTTCCGATCAATGCGAGACTTTGCCCTCGACACGAACGTCCGAATCAAAACAGGGGTCGGTGCCCGGATCGTCTCAGGCGTTCGAGAACACCTTGACCCCGCGTAGCTCCCGCTCGCGCAGCGCCGCGGCGCGCAGTTGTTCGTACAACGACTCGACGTCCCGCAATCCCGTCAAGTCCAGCGCCGGCGCGGCCCGGTCCGACGATCGCACGCGCAGAACGCCGTACCCGAGCAGACGCATCCCCCACGGATGCAAAATCTCGAAATCGTCCACCCGGTAAAGCTCGATGATCTCGGTCCGTTTGGAAACAATTCCCCGATCGATCCGGATGCGCTGGGTGGTCAAGGTCACCACCGTGTTCAAGCTGGAGAACCAGTAGTAGGCATAGGCGAGGCCGAAGGTGAAGAGCATGAACGCCATTTGCTGGAGCGAGAACACCACTGCCGGGTGCCCCTCGAAGAGGGTCTTTTCGGTACGGGCTTCCTGGCGAAGCGCAAATGCCTCGAGATCTTCCCCGCAGAACCGGCATTTGATCGCGACCCGCTTGATGGTCTCCCCGCACACCGGACAGGCTTTGTCGTCAGACTCCATGTTGTTTTCCTTGTTTTCCCGCCAGATTCTGTCAGATCCGTTCGACCGCCACCGGCCGATTGTCCGGCATTTGCACTTCCACCTCGCGCTGGGCAATTCCGTTCACGATTACCGTCCGTGCACGCCGCGTCTTGCCGTCGACACGCAGATCGCCGTCGCTTCCGGCGAAACGTGCGGACCAAACCCAACGCTTTCCGTCCGGATCCGACACGCGCACGGTCGTCCGGTTGCGCCGTTCATGACGAACATCCAGGTTGGCGTTCCCGATCCGGATACCGTCCACTGCCAGCCAACCCACCGATTCCGGAAGCCGCGACAGTGTCGTGAATCGGCTGTTTCCCGCGTCCGGCTCGACCCCCGCGAGGCCGTCGACGGTGTGCGAGACCAGCGTATACGAAATCTCGGGATACTCGCGATCCGCGAGCGGGGCCTCCATCAAATGGCACATCCAGCGCCACGCGGTCTCGTTACGGCCCCACGGCCAGAAGACTCCCGGCAGGTAGGAGATCGCCTCGAGATTGCTCGGGCGGGTGCGGGGGTTGTCGACCGAACGTTCGATCAGGTCGAGAAGGTGGGTCGTGCGCTCCCCGGGCAGGGTTGCTCCCTTCATGGGCAGGAACCAGCTGTTTTCGAGGCCGAAGTCGGTCCAGGGCCGGTTGTCCTTGTCGTAGCCGCGCACCCAGCCGGGGAAGCCGGCCTGTACCCCCCAGACCGTGTTGAGATGCTTCTGGAACGCCGATGCCTTGGCGCGTGCCCCACGGGCACCGCGCTCCCCGAGCGCGCCGAGCCACCGCGCATAGGCGTCCATCGCCGCCCACTGGCACGCCACCGCGTCACCGGCTTCCACGAGCGGATGGTCGGAGTCCACTTCGTTGTAGGTGGCGGAACCCGAAAAGATATTGCCCGAGCCGTCCCCTTCGGCGATACCGTTGGGCCGGCGGGTGTCGTGCCAACGGATGAATTCGGTGAGGCTGCGGTCGGCGTAGGTCCGCAGGGTCGGATCGGTCAAGAGGGTGCGGTCGCCGGTCCAGCGGTAGAGCCTCCAGACCAGTTCGACCAGTTCGAAGGTGGCCGGCACCTCGCGGACAAAATCGGTGTCATTTTTCCAGTCGAGGCGGAACGGGGAACCGTCGAAGTTGAACGCCCAGAGGGGGAAGCCCTTGCGCTGCGAGGTCGCGGACTGTGCGAACAGGCGCAGCATGGTGGCGTTTTCGGTATCAAGCCCGAGCAGGTGCGCGCCGGCGGCCTGATGGCAGAAATCACGTGAATAGAACGCGGTGCGCGAGCGGTAACCGGCCCAGTAGGACGGAACATAGGCGTGATCGCCTCCTCCCGGCCCCCGCTCCCAGCGGTCCACCACCCCGCGTTTTCCGGTCTGCACCAACGATTTCGCGGTGGCGACCGCCCACGGGAAGGTCTCTTTCAGCAAACGGGAATCGGTGTCGATGCGCAGCGCCATGGTTGCTCCTTGGAATTATTCAACCGGATTGCCACGCGTGTTGCACCAAGGGAATTGACGGGAGCGGACATCGGTGGAAGCGACCAGGGCAGCCGCGATTCACGGGGAACCCAGGGATACCGGCATTCACGACAATCGTCAGGGCTGTGGCAACAGACTTCATGTCGGTAACGTCCCGGAAATGCCGCGGGCTGTACCATCAACGCAGAAAACACCAGATCCCGTTGCGTGGAGGCAATTCCCTGAACAGCGTGACGATCGACAATTTGGATGCAGAATCCATGGCCGGTTTGCGGACCCGGGCGGCCCGCAACGGTCGATCGGTCGAGGACGAGGCCCGCGAGATTCTCTATCGCGCGCTGGGTCGCGCCGAGGCACCGCGGGATTTGTCGGCCGCGTTCCGGACGTGTATCAGCCCAGAAGCGAGAGCCGATATGGCACTGCCGCCCCGTGAACCCATTCCGGATCCTCCGTCGTTCGATTAGAATCCGCCGACGGTGCAGCTCGAGAATCCCAATCGTTCCACGGGTTGCGCAGACCCGTTGGCTCGCCCGCGTCTTGGTGAACGTTGACTCAGCTACCGGCCTACCGCAATCATGAGGCTCGGAGAGGTAGTCCGCGATCCGACGACCCTTAGGGCACCGTTACCCGCACCGCTCCGATCACGGAATCCGGCGCAGCCCAAGCCCGGGCCGCGTCGACAACACCCGCCCCCCGCGCACCACCGGGGAGCCGTTGACCAAAACAGTGTCCACACCCTTGGGCGGCGACTGCGGCGACCCGATTGTGGAAGTCTCGACAACGGTCCGTGGGTCGAAGCAGACCAAGTCGGCAACCTGCCCCGCGTGGACCCGGCCTCGGCCACGCAATCCCAAAATGTCGGCGGGGAGCGATGTCATTTTCCGGACCGCGTCCTCAAGCCCAAGAACGCGCTGCTCGCGCACCAGACGCCCCAGAACCCGCGGGAAGCTGCCTGCCCCGCGGGGATGCGCCCCGCGCAGGCCGCCGTCCGAACAAAATGCCACTTCGGGATGGCGCGCGAACACCGCGATGTCTTCGGAACGCATGGCCGAGACCACCACCGACTCGCGTCCGCCTCCCGCCTCGGCCCGACGGACCATTTCCATGGCAACATCCGCCGGGGATTTTCCGAGATCCCGCGCCAGAATGTCGAGGGTTTTCCCTTGCCAGCTCGGCTCCGGAGAGAATGTCGCCACACGCACCCGGTCGGCTCCGCCCACGGCGTCGATGCCCGCCCGCCATGCGTCCCGGTCGCCCAATTTCTCCGGCGCCACCAAGGTCCGTACCGTCGACTGCCAATACTCCCAAGGATAGAGGTCCGCGCTGACCCGCAGGCCGTCGCGGCGGGCCCGGTCCATGGTGGCCAGCACCGACGCAGCCTTGCCCCACACCGCGCGCGAACCCAATTTGATATGGGAAATGTGCAGCGCCGCCCCGGTGCGACGCGCCACCCGCAGCAATTCGTCGAACGCCGCCAACGCGTCGTCCTCTTCGTCGCGGGCATGGGACGCGTGAACCGCCCCGAACACCGCCACGACTTCCATCAAGGCGACCAGTTCGTCCTCGTTGGAATACAAGCCCGGATCGTACTCGAGGCCGGTCGAGATGCCGACCGCACCGGCGCGGAGGGCGTCCATCGCCAAACGCCGCATGGTCCGTTGCTCTGCGGGGGCCGCCGGACGCGACGTGTCGGTGCCCATGGCCAGCGCGCGCAGGGTGCCGTGGCCCGCGAACGTCGCGACATTCAGGTTGGGCCGGATGCGCTGGATGTCCGACCAGAAATCGGCGAGCGGCCAGCGCGATCCGCCATCCTGGCCCACCACCGCGGTGGTGATGCCCTGGCGGACCTGGGTGGCGGCTTCCGGGTCTTCGGCAAGTCCGTTGTCGGCGTGGCTGTGCGGGTCGATGAAGCCGGGCGCGACCACCAGGCCGCCGCAGTCGAGAACTCCCTCGCCCGGCACGGGACGCAGTGCGCCGATCGCGACCACCCGCGACCCCGCCACCCGGACATCCGCGCGGAACCGTGGCCGACCCGTGCCGTCCACCACTGTCCCGCCCCGTAGCAACCAACCGGACATGGTCGTCAGCCGCGCTTCTTGACCGTCGGACCGGTCGGCGAATCGCCGACTTCCCAGCCCTTTTCGGCGATTTCGTTGCGCAACGCGTCGGCGCGGGCGAAGTCGCGGGCCTTGCGCGCCGATTGGCGCTCTTCCACGAGAGCCCAGATTTCCGCCGGCGCCTCTTCCTCCACCGCGGCAACCGCCTTGGCCTCGAAATCGAGGCCGAGGATGGGGTCGAATGCCCTCCAAAGACGTGGCGATCCGTAGGAGTGCAGGATGCCGACCGCCTTGGGAACATTGAGATCGTCCGAGAACGCGGCGAGCACTTCGTCGCGGGCACTGACAAACGCCGACTCGTCGGAAAGGGGTTCGTCGTCGGTGCGCGCGACGCGTTCGTAAAGGCGCTTCAGGCTGGCCGCGGCGGTATCGAGCGACTCGGCGCGTCCCTTGGTACGGTCGTCGTCCGCCCACTCCCAAGCGAGCTCCAGTTCGGACCGGTAGTGGGCCTGCAGGCAGAGGTAGCGGTAGGCGAGAGGATCGTAGCCGGAATTCAGCAAGGTCTGGACAGTCAGGAAGTTGCCCTTGGACTTGGACATCTTGCCGCGCACATTCAGGAACGCCGCGTGCATCCAATACTTCACGAACGTGTGGCCGGTGGCGCATTCGCTCTGGGCGATTTCGTTGGTGTTGTGGACCGGGATGTGGTCGTTGCCGCCGCAGTGGATGTCGAACGTATGCCCGAGGTACTTCATGCTCATGGCGGAGCATTCGATGTGCCAGCCCGGGTAGCCGACTCCCCATGGGGAATCCCACTTCATGATGTGGTCC
>CAZYBA010000090.1:0-10000 GCA_964646105.1 uncultured Armatimonadia bacterium | reverse complement strand
CAGTTTCGTGACCGGGAATCCGGTCCGCAAGGCGGTGTTCGAGGGCGATCGCGCCCGTGCGTCGCGTCGCTTCGGGTTCTCCCCCGACGACGACAATCTGCCGTGCCTTTGGGTGACCGGCGGGGCGCAGGGTTCGCGCCTGATCAACCGGGCGGTGGCCGGTGCGATCGCAGAACTCGTCGAAAACGCGCGGGTGCTCCATCAGTGCGGACCCGGCGAGTTGGCGGAAATGGAGGCTGCGCGTGCGAACGCCGCGGAGGAAGTACGTCGCCGCTGGGCAGTGGTGCCGTTTCTGGACAGCGATGCGATCGGGGACGCGTGGGCGGTTTGCGACCTGTTGCTCGGCCGGGCGGGTGCGGGCACCGTAACCGAGGTGTGTGCGGTGGGTCGCGCCGCGGTTTTTGTGCCGCTCGAGCCGACCGGGGGCGACGAGCAGAACCGCAATGCCCGGTGGCTGGAGAGCGACGGGGCGGCGTGGATTCTTCCGCAGGCGCGATGCACGTCCGACCGACTTCGGGAAATGTTGCCGTCCCTCTTGGCCGACCCGGAAACCCGGCGCGAGCGTGCCGTGAAAGCGGCTGCGAAGGCGATCCCGGATGCGGCGGAGCGTCTGTCCGACGCGTTGTCGGTGCTCGCCGGGCGGGGCTGACCCGGGGGTGTTCCGTGCCCGGGCGGCGCGGTCCGGTGCGTGACGCCCTCTGGTCCTGGGGCGAGGGTCCCCCCCCCGACGCGGCCGGCTTCCTTGCGACCGAGGTCCCCCGCCTGATATAGTTTCGCCATGCCACGCCGGTGCTGTGCGTCGGCAGGTGCGGTGTGAGGAGAGCGGGCCGTTTGGCCGGCTCTTTTTCTTACTCCGGCATCCTGTTGTCGCGGCCCGGTGTCAGGCCATCGACTATCTTGTGGGGGTTGGGACAATGAACGCGGAATTCATCGAGGCACTGCGGCAGATCGAGCGCGAAAAAGAGATTCCTTTCGCCCAGTTGCTGCAAGCGCTGGAAAAAGGCCTGGCCAATGCGTACAAGAGGAGCATCGGCACCGACGACGAGGTCAGCCTGCGTGTGGAGCAGGGCGCGGCGGGTGGCGGACGCGGACCGTTCCGTATCTACCGGCGCCTGACGGTTGTCGAGGAGGTCGTCAATCCGCACGCGGAGATATCGGTCGGGGACGCCCGGGTTCGGATCAAGCCGGACGCGCAGTTGGGCGAGACCGTCGAGGAGGTTCTGGGCGACCGCGACATGGAGCGCATGTCGGGCCGGATTGCGTCGCAGACCGCCAAGCAGGTCTTGATGCAGGAGATCCGCGAAGCGGAGCGCAACCGCGTTTTCGACGAATACAACGACAAGGTCGGCGAAATCATGACCGGGACGGTTTCCCGGCGCGAGGGCCGCAACCAGCTGATTACCTTGGGTCGGATCGACGCGATCCTGCCCGACAAGGAGCAGGTTCCCGGTGAGAATTTCCGTTTCAACGACCGGGTCAAGGTGTTTGTCCTGGACGTTCGAAAGGCGCTCAAGGGGTCGCGCGGTCCGCAGGTATTGGTTTCCCGCACCCATCCGTCCCTGATCCGACGTCTCTTCGAATTGGAAGTCCCGGAAATCCACGACGGATTGGTGTTGATCAAGTCGGTCGCCCGCGAACCGGGCCAACGATCGAAGATTGCGGTCGCCACCAAGGAAGAGCGCATCGATCCGGTTGGTTCGTGCGTGGGTCACCGTGGGCAGCGGGTTCAGGCGGTTGTCGACGAGCTCCGTGGCGAGAAGATCGATATTGTCCGATGGAGCCCGGATATCAAGCAGTTCATCACCGAGTCGCTCTCGCCGGCCAAGGTTTCGGCCGTGTTGATCGACGAGGAGAACAAGGCCGCCCAGGTCACGGTTCCGGACAGTTACCTGTCGCTCGCGATCGGCAAGGAAGGGCAGAATGTCCGTCTCGCCGCGCGCCTGACCGGCTGGCGCATCGACATCCGTTCCGAGGGCCAGGTCGCCCGCGGCGAAGTGGCGCCGTCACGACCCGCCGCCGCTCGTCCTGCTCCGCCCCCCGCACCGGCACCCGCAGTGGTGGCAATTGACGTGGAGGAAGACGGCACCGAGGCCCCGCCCATCACGTTCGTGGATTCAGGCGCCGACGACGGCTCGGATGCCCCGCCGATCACGTTCCTGGACAACGACGACGAGGGTTGAGCCTGTGGCCGTTTCGCGGCGCGTTCCGTTGCGCACCTGTGTTGCGTGTCGGACTACGGGCGGAAAACGAGGCTTGCTGCGCGTGGTCCGCGATCCTGAAACCGGGATTGCGGACCACGACCCCACCGGCAAGTGCGCGGGGCGCGGAGCCTATGTCTGCGTTTCCCTGGAGTGCGTCGCCAGCGCCTTGCGTCGTAAGGCGTTCGAGCGGTCGCTCAAGGCCGCGGGTTGCCATCCCGACCTCCAGCCGAAGTTGGCCGCCGCTTGCGCAAAGATCGCAGAACCGGCACCGCCGGATGCGATATCATGAACTTCCGGTAATCCGGCTTGTCCGGAACCATCCAAACAAGGGGCTGCGGCCCCTTTTTCATGCCATTCATCACAGGGAGCGTCCCATGAAACGTTGACGCGTCAGGAAAGAGGTGCGGGATGCCGATCAAGATCACAGATCTGGCAAAGGAACTGAATCTATCGAATTCGGAAATGGTTTCCAAAGTGGAAGCCTTGGGTCTTGGCCGACTAGGGCCGTCCCAAAGTCTGGATGACTCCGCGGCCGACACGGTCCGCAAGGCGGTCGCCGAAGCCGCCGCCGCGTCCCCGACCGCACCGGTCGAGGTTCCGGTGAATGTCACGGTCAAGGAACTTGGCGAGCGACTGGGTGTGGGTGGTGGCGAAATCCAAAAGGTACTGATGGGCTTTGGAGTGCTTGCCGGCATCAACCAGCGCTTGGCGCCGGACGCAGTCGAGCGCATTGCCAAGAAGCTCGGACGTGCGGTCGCAGTACAACGCCCCGAAGCCGCACCCGCTCCTGCCGCGGAAGCACCGGCCCCCAAACCGGCCGCACCTGTCGCCAAGCCGACGTCCCCGAAGCCGGCAGTCTCCCGCGTGGTTGCCAAGGGACGCGCATCGGCCGACATGGTCGCCCGCCCTCCGGTCATCACCATCATGGGCCATGTCGACCACGGGAAAACAACCCTGCTCGACACCCTCCGAAAGGCATCCGTCGCTTCCGGCGAAGCCGGAGGAATCACCCAGCACATCGGTGCCTACCAGGTGGAGCACCAAGGCAAGCGCCTGACATTCATCGACACGCCCGGCCACGCCGCGTTCTCGTCGATGCGCGCCCGTGGCGCCAAGGTCACCGATATTGTCGTGATCGTGGTGGCTGCCGACGACTCGGTGATGCCGCAGACCGCCGAGGCCATCAAGACCGCGCTGGAGGCCGGAGTCCCGATGGTCGTCGCTGTCAACAAGTGCGACCTGCCCGACTCCAATCCCGACCGGGTCCTGACCGACCTCACCCGCTATGAAATCGTCCCCGAAGCCTACGGTGGCGATGTCCAGACAGTCAACATTTCCGCCAAGACCGGCGAAGGGCTCGACACCCTGCTCGAGACCCTGCTCCTGGTATCGGAAGCGGTGGTCGATCCGAAGGCCGATCCCAACGGTTCGGTGCGCGGCACCATCCTCGAGGCTCGACTCGACAAGGGCCGCGGCGCAGTTGCCACCGTTCTCGTGCAGCAGGGCACCCTGCGCCCGGGCGACGTGGTGGTTGCCGGTACCGCGTTCGGCAAGGTCCGCGGCATGGCCGACGAAAACGGAGCCAAGATCGCCAAGGCGGGACCATCCACCCCGGTCGAGATCATCGGCCTGGGGGATGTGCCCGGCGCCGGGGACCGACTCGAGGTGGTCAAGGACGAACGCGAAGCACGGGCGGTTGCCGCACGTCGCGAAGTGCGCGACCGTGAGGAACGACTCGGCGGGGGCGGGAAGCTCACTCTCGAGCAGCTCTACACCCGTCTGCGCACCGGTCCCATCAAGGAACTCAAGGTGGTCCTCAAGGCCGATGTCCAAGGATCGGTGCAAGCCATCCGGGACAGCATCGAGCCGCTGGGCAACGACGAAGTGCGGGTGCGGGTCCTGCATGCCGCCGTCGGTCCGATCGCCGAATCCGACATCATGCTGGCATCCGCCGATCGCGAAAGTTCCGAAAAGAACGCATTCGTCATCGGCTTCAATGTCGGCACCGCCGGACCGGTCGAGCGAAAGGCCGAAAAGGAGCATGTCACCATCCGCAATTTCCGCGTCATCTACGAGCTGATCGACGCGGTCAAGGAAGCGATGTTGGCGTTGCTGCCGCCCATTTACGAGGAGCACCACCTCGGCAAGGGCGAAATCCGGCAGCTGTTCAAGCTCCCGGGTGGACGCCAGATCGCGGGTTCGTACATCACGGCAGGATCCGTCAAGCGCGGCTGCAATGTCCGCGTCTTCCGTGGCAACGAGCTCCTGCACACGGGCGAAATCGACACCCTGCGCCGATTCAAGGACGATGCCCGCGAGGTTCAGGACGGGTACGAGTGCGGTATGACCATCACCGGGTTCAATGAACTCCAGCTGGGCGACCGTTTCGAATTCCACGAAATGCGCCAAATCGCACGCGAACTCTGATCGGTTTTTCGATCTACTGTCAACACCACGGCCCCCGCACACCGCGGGGGCCTTCTTTCATGCACATCGGATTGCTCACCGTCCACCTTGCCCTCGGCGACATCGACTCGCTCAAGGACAAGCGCCATATTGTCCACAGCCTGCTCGGCCGTATTCGCAGCCGGTTTCCGGTCTCCGCGGCGGAGGTAGGCGACCTCGACGCTCATCGACGATCGATCCTCGCCGCGGTGATGGTGTCCAACGACGCCGCACTGTGCCACCAGGTGCTGCAGCAGGTGGCCGATTTTGTGGAGGACGACGGTCGGGCGGTACTCGACGACTATTCGATCGAGATGCTCTGACAGGTTCCGGATCCACGCCCACGGTCCGTTGCCAGCCGCCTGCCACCCGATCGCGAGCGGGACGGCGCGTCTACCGATGTCCAACCGGCCTCGCGGGGATCTCGCTTGATCCCGTCGGAATCCGGCACACCACTTCCGCCCCGATGAACCATTCCCTGCCTATCAACTGCGCCTCGCCGCTTTCAGTTCGACAACATGCAGGACCGGGAAAGTGCCGTGGCCTGCGGGGACCGCGCCCGAAAACTGCAGGCTCCCTGACAGGAAGGGCACGGAACGGTGAATCAACGCGACCGGTGAGTGGATCGGGTAGGCTCTGGATTGGCCTACTGCCTTGTTGCCAATCTGCCGTTTTAGGGATGCCAGGGTTGGGACAGCCGCCGTGTTTGCCAATCATAGGATGGGAAGCCACGGTCGCGGCCAGACTTTTGGCTGCACACTGAATTGCCGTGGCACCGTGAGAACGTCGTGATTTGCCGGAAATGGAATGGATTTGACTGAGAAGACCGCACTTTTCCTGTCGGTGTACCAGAGCATGGTCAAAGCCCGCGAGGTGGATGTCCTGGAAATGGATTACACCAAACGCGGCGAGGCCTTCTTTCACGTGTCGGGCGCCGGGCACGAGAATATCGCATTCCTGGCCCCCCATCTCATCGCGGACGACTACCTCCACTGCCACTACCGTGACAAGTCCTTGATGATTGCCCGCGGGGTCCCGGAACGGCAATTCTTTCTGTCGCTGTTTGCCAAGGATTCCAGCCACAGCAGGGGACGTCAGATGTCGGCCCACCTGTCGGATCCCGCACGCAATGTCCTGAGCATGGTCGGTCCTGTCGGCAACAATGCCCTTCAGGCGGTCGGGGTGGCAACGGTAATCAAGTCCAAGCCGACCAATCCATTGGTGCTGTGCGCCTTGGGAGACGGGACCAGCCAGCAGGGCGAGGTCCTGGAAGCCGTCGCCCATGCGGTCCGCGAATCGCTGCCTGTCCTTTTTCTCATTGAGGACAACCACTGGGCCATTTCGACCAAGACCATCGGCAAGACGTTTTTCAGCACCCCCTCCGGCGAAGCAGACCACTACTACGGCATTCCCATCGTCCGGATCGACGGGCGCGATGCGGAGGAGACCTACGCGACATTCGGCCGGGTAACGGCGCGCATGCGGGAGGATCGCAAACCGGCCATCGTGATATTCGCCGTGAAGAGGCTCCAAAGCCACACCAATGCGGACGACCATCGGACCTACCGCACTCCCGCGGAAATCGCGGAGACATCCCGCAACGACGATCCCCTTCCGCGGCTGCGGAACTGGCTTGTCGCGCAGGGAGTCGCGGAATCCGATCTCACCGGGTTGGAACAGCAGATCAAGGCGTCGGTGCTCGCGGACAGCATCGACGCGCAGGACAGCCCGGATCCGCAGCCCTGCTTCGATGCCAAGGCACCGCTGCCGCCACGGTTGACCGACCCCGCGTCCGAGTACCTGGGTACGGCCGATGGCGAGCAAATCACCATGCTCGAGGCGATGCGCGAAGTTCTCCGGCACCGGCTTGACCGGGACCCACGGGTTTCCTTGTTTGGCGAAGACATCGAGGATCCCAAGGGAGATGTTTTCGGGGTCACCAAGGGATTGAGCCAAGCGTTCCCCGGACGAGTCACCAACTCCCCCCTCGCGGAGTCGACCATTGTCGGAGTGGCGGTCGGGCAGGCGCTGGCCGGGGATCGTCCGGTGGCCTTCCTTCAGTTTGCCGACTTCTTCCCCATTGCGTACAACCAGATTTTCGCCGAATTGGGCTCGATGTACTGGCGGACGGACGGAGGCTGGACCGCCCCGGTCATTCTTCTGGTCAGTTGCGGGGGTTACAAGCCGGGTTTGGGACCGTTCCACGCATCCAGCATGGAGAGCCTTGCCGCGCATACGCCGGGCATCGACGTCTTCCTGCCTGCCACGGCGGGCGATGCGGCGGGTTTGCTCAATGCCGCGTTCGAGTCCGCGCGACCGACCGTTCTCTTCTACCCGAAGAGCTGCCTCAACGACCGCAGCCAGACGACCAGCCGGGACGTCGACCGGCAACTGGTTCCGATCGGGAAGGGACGTCTTCACCGATCCGGAACAGCGATGACGTTCGTGGCCTGGGGCAATACGTTGGCCATCAGCCTCAAGGCAGCCGACGCACTCGCCGCAGCCGGAGTCACCAGCGACGTGATCGACCTGCGCTCCATCGCGCCGTGGGACGAGAATCTTATCCTCGAATCGGTCCGGAAAACCGGCCGGTTGATCATCGTCCAGGAGGACAACCTGACCGCGTCGGTCGCCAGCGAGATTGCGGCGACCGTGGCGGAACGGGCCGGGGATCCCGTGGCAATCCGCCGTGTCAGTCGACCGGATACGTTCGTGCCGTTCCACTTCGAGAATCAGCTCCAGGTGTTGCCGTCCTACCGGAGGGTACTCACCACGGCGGTGGAACTGCTTGGCGGCACCGTGAGCTGGAAAGCCGATGACCGGCCCGACAGCCAGTTTTCGTTTGTGGAGGCGGTTGGATCAAGTCCCTCGGATGAGTCCGTGACCGTCGTGGAATGGAAAGTCAAGGCGGGCGATGCCCTGAAACCCGGTCAGATCATCGGGGAATTGGAAGCGGACAAGGCCGCGTTTGAACTGAGTTGCGCTCTCGAGGGAACGCTGGTGGAAGTCCTGGTGCCGGTCGGCGTCATGGTCAAGGTGGGAACCCCGCTCCTGAAGGTGGCAACCGGCGAATTCCGCGTGTCGAAAAAGCCCGTCATACTGGAGGAACCGGGCCAGCCGGTGATTGTCTGGCCGATTTCCAGCCCAACCGCGATTGCAGATCAGACCCGGCATCGGGCGACCGGTCCGGTCGCGGGAATCGCCGGCATCCGCATCGCGCCGGGGAGCCGGGTTGTAACCAACGAAGACATTTCGGCAGCGTGTCCCGCTTGGGCTCCTCAGGATATTCTGAAGCGCATCGGCATCGAAACCCGGCGGTGGGCCGCCGAAGGCGAGGACGCACTCACATTGGCCACCAAGGCCGCGTCGGCGCTTCTGGCCCAACACAACCTCACTGTCGACGACCTGACCGCCGTTTTCTGCTCGTCCGGGACGCCGCTCCGAATCGCGCCCTCGATGGCCTGCATGACCCTCGCCCAGCTCAGCCTGGACCGGGAAACACCGCCGGAAATGCAGGCGCAGGACATTGTTTCCGCGTGCTCGGGATACCTCTACAGCCTCCAGGCCGCATGGGACCACGTCCGCCACAACCCCAACGGACGGGTTCTGGTCCTGACAACCGAAGTGCTCAGCCGACGTATCGATCCGTCGGACTATTTCACAGCCCCGATGTTCGGCGATGCCGCGACGGCGACGTTGGTCGTCGGGGCGGGACGAGGGGCGGAAATGGTCGCCAGTTACGACAGACCCCAGCTTTCCGGCAAGGGAGACATCGGCGACATCCTGCGGGTTCCCCTGCCCGGCGACGGCTTCATCTACCAAAACGGTCCCAAGGTCTTCCTGGAGGCGGTCCACCACATGGTCGACCAACTCGAGAAGGCCTGCGCATCCGGCGGGATCCCTGTTCAGGACCTCGATCGCGTGGTCGCGCACCAATCCAACCAGCGGATTCTCAACGAGGTTCGGCAACGGACCAACCTGCCGGAAGAAAAGGTCTTCAGCAACATCCGCCACTATGGAAATACGTCGTCGAACTCGATACCGTTGGCGCTCTTCGACTTGCTGCCAGGGCTCAGATCCGGCAACGTCGTGGGGCTTTGCGCATTCGGCGGCGGTTTTACGTTCGGTGGCGCCTTGATGCGGGTACGTTGACATCGGCAGGGGCATCCCAAGCGGCGTGGGTTGGGGCCAGGGTGCCTCCAAGGAAGTCGTTGTCCGACGTACAATCGTTGCTATGAAGACGTTGATAACGCGCCGTCAACTTGCCGGAACCGCCGCGGGATTTCTCACTGCCGGTGCCGCCGATGCCCAGGATGCGGCGACGCCTCCGTCCGGTGGTCCGGTCGAGGCTCCGCTGAACCGCGACTATCCGCCTCCCGGATTCAAGCCCAGTTGGCGCAAGCCGCAAGTCAACCGTCAGATGGCGCAGGACTTCGTCATTTACGCGCACTCCGACATCGAGATGGTCAAGACGTTGCTCGACAAGGAGCCGGGCCTGATCAATGCATCCGTCGATTGGGGCGGTGGCGACTGGGAATCCGCGCTGAACGGAGCGTCCCACATGGGCAAACGCGACATCGTGATGCTTCTGCTCGAGCGCGGGGCGCGGCCGGATCTGTTCTGCGCGGCAATGCTGGGGCAGCTCGACACTGTGAAGGCGATGTTGGCATTGCAGCCGAAATTGATCGATGCCAAGGGTCCGCACGGGTTTACGTTGCATTTCCATGCGCAAGTGGGCGGAGAAACCAGCCGCGCGGTCTTGGATTACCTTCAGAGCATCCGCCCGCTGGAACTGAAGCCCATTCCGTTTTTGAAGAAGCCGTAGCGACCGGGACAGCTTCCAGAAACCGGACCACGTCCCAGACGGGTCGAGAACGGGGCGGGCCATCCTGTTGACGGCCGGCCCCCGTTTTCTCACCCGGGCCCGAACTTACTTGAACTTGGTGTACGCCCGGGTCACATAGTCGGTGGACGCGTATTGCCGGTGGCACGCGATGCACGACTCGATCCGCCCCCAGGCCAGCACCCGTTTGCTACGGCCATCGAGAACCGCGTATTCCCAATCGCCGTGCTTGGGGTCGTAACCGGGTTCCCGCTTGCGCATGGTCGTGAAAAGAACCGTATCGCCGCCCTTTTCGCGGGTCAACTTTGATTTGACCACAACCGCTCCCCGGGGGTACGTGCCCTTGCCCGATGCCATCGCCTGCTTTGCGTCCGGGGTGACATAGACATGGCAAAACGCCGGATTGCCGTCCCCTTCGTGGGGGTTGGTGTTGTAGGCGATGCGGCAGAGCGCCGCGGTGGAATCCGCCATGCGATGGGGAGCTGGCGTGACCCGATGCAGGCTCCTCAGG
>CAZYBA010000089.1:0-10011 GCA_964646105.1 uncultured Armatimonadia bacterium | reverse complement strand
CCGACGACTTGCGTCAATGGCGGTTGATTCTCGAAGAACGTTTGAACCACTTGCGCCAGTCCCTCACCGAATCCGAAACGAATCCCGCAGCAGCTCGGAAACTCCGACAACAGGTAAAGGACTTGAAAACCAGCCTGGAAGTCCTGCGCACCGAAGAGGCTGTCGCCCAGTTCGTCGAGGACAGCGCCAAAGCCACGCTCGCCCGACCCGAACCCGATTTCCCCCCAGACGCCTTCGACGACTGATCCCATCGTTGGGAACAGTACAATACGGGACGTGAAAACGAGGATCCGGAAACGGTTTTCAGTCCCGTGAGGCAACTGTGGACACCCGATCAGGGCGCCAGCGGTTTGATCGTCGTGGCGCGACAACGCCCCCTGCTCTTGGTGGTCGGCGGGCAGGTCGTCGAGAACGCACCCAACCCGCAAACTCCGGCGACACCCCTGCGCGAAACCCGGTCCGCAGGCGGTCTCATCATCCTTTCGCGATCAACCGAAAAGCCACGCATTGTCGGCCATCCCGACCTCGCTACCCAAACCCGATACCGACGCGGCGAAACCCTGTACGTCTCCATCTCGGAAGCCCTCTGGCTCGAATCCCAAGGCGAGGACGTGGAACTTCACTTCCAGCCTGAACCGGAAGACCAAGACGCCTTGGCGGAGGTAAAGCAGAAGGTCAGACGTCGTTGGGAGAACGACCATCTACCCGACGGGTGGAGCAGACGCACGGACCACCCTGCCTCGCAGAATCGGCTGTCGCACGGTAACCCGGGCGGAAACGACTCACGCACGGCGCGAAACCCCGGCCAACCAGGAACACTCGACGTCCCTACGGGCGACCCCGGATCCCAAGACCATGCCCCGGACCCGAACTGGGACCAAATCCGTGAACGTTTGATTCGCCAAAGGCAATCCCGTCTGCGACAGGACCCGTAGTCCGACAACACTCCCTGTCCGACTCGACAAACCCGAACAACAAAACGCGCAGCAAAGCCCAATCCAAAAGTACCGTGGACCACAACCTACACCGGTCCGACAGGCTCCCCGGACGGTTCCTCTACGGAGCCTCGCTCAACACCAGCGCAACCTGAAGTTCACGCCCTTCTCGTAGCAGGACCAGGGGCACCGAAGAACCGATTTTCTGATCCGCCAAGACACGACGGTATGTCGCTTCGTCCGGAGTCGGCTTTCCCGCCATACGAAGGATGATGTCACCGCGCTGCAAGCCTGCACCCATTGCGGGAGATTCCCGGTACATGTTCCACACCAAGACACCGGACGTGTTCTCGGGTACCCCGAGCATGGCACGGATGCGCGGATTGAGGTCCGCCGCCACAATGCCGGTCGCGGGACGACGGACCTTGCCGTATTTCTTCAGTTCACCGGCTACCCGCATCGCCGTTCGAATCGGAATCGCGAAGCCGATATTCTGAGCATCCGACCGAACCAGCGTGTTGATTCCAACGACACGACCGCCGAGATCGATCAACGCACCCCCGGAGTTGCCGGGGTTGATCGCCGTATCGGTTTGAATCAGGTTTTCATAGATTCGATCGCCCATGTCGATGGGTCGACCCAACGCCGAAACCACCCCTGCCGAGACCGACGCAGACAATCCGACGGGATTTCCGATCGCGATCACCGTCTGGCCCGGTTGCAAACCGTCGGCGTCCGCCAAGGGAGCGACGGGCAATTTTGCGCTTCCTCGTACCTTCAACAACGCGACATCCGTGGCCCGGTCGGCGCCGACCGAGTCGGCGGCAAGACGTCGCCCGTCCGGCAACTGAATGGAAATCGATCCCTGAGTATCGATCGCGTCCCCCACGACATGCTGGTTGGTCAGGACATAACCGCCTTCGAGCAAGACACCCGACCCCGATCCTTTCGGCACCTCACGCACCTCGCGGCGGCCCCCCCCCCAGAAACGGTCCATAGGGTCGTCAAAGACCCGGTACACCTGCCGGGCGGTCGTGTCGATCGAAACCACCGCCGGAGCGGTCGTCCTGACCGCCTTAACAATCGGTTCGGACGCCGAATCGTAGGGTGGGGCTGCGGACGCGGCGGGTAGACCGGACGGAACCACACGGTCGGTAACACACGCACCGACCACGCCACCGAGAATCGCTGCGACCATAACGGCGGAAAGCCGAGACTGCGACAAAACATTCGACATAGTTGTTTCCTACGCCACCAAATTACGAAAAGACGATGCTGTCGGTTCCCAAAATGGGGAACACAATACATCTTGCAACCGGTATGCTTTAGTGAAGTCGTCGCACGAACCAAAATCTCGATAGACCGGCTTCCATTACAAACAATGAAGAACATGCTCATTCCCGCGGCAACCGCCGTGATTGCTCTCTCCACGCTCAGCCCGGTTTCCGCCGAGGAAACCGTCTGGGTCTCCCGCTCGACCCCGACGTTGACGGTCGCGGAGACCAAAAGTGGATACGTCATCAGCAACGGAAAAGCCCGGTTTACTGTCGCTCCCGGCGACAAACTGCCGGCTGTCTTCCAAACCGTGAAGGGAAAGGTTTTGCGTGCCGGACCAGGACCCAAGCGTTGATCCGGTAGTCTTCCGAATCGCCCGACCAATCGTCCGTGCGATAAACTGAACTCCAACGGCAACGGTCGCCGCGTCCAGCGCGGCGACCGTTTCTTTTTCGGATCCGGTCCGATTCGACGCGAAAGGAACCACGCAGGGGGACACGATGGGCGACAGCAAGGCTTTCATCACGGTGGCACGGCAGGCGCCTCCCAAGCGCAAACCGGAGGATCGGGTCCGCGACTGGGCGGAAGTCACCCTTCCCATGGCCCCCGACACCCTGCGCAGCCAAGCGTCACGCTGCATGGACTGCGGCATTCCGTTCTGCCACCAAGGGTGCCCGCTCGGAAACCTGATCCCTGATTGGAACGACCTCGTTTACCGAAACCGCTGGGAAGAGGCGATTGTCGCGCTCCATGCCACCAACAACTTCCCCGAGTTCACAGGAAGGCTTTGTCCGGCACCCTGCGAGGACGCGTGCGTGCTCTCCATCAACGACAAGCCGGTAACCATCAAGGCGGTCGAACAGCGCATTGTCGACCATGCTTTCGAACAAGGCTGGATTCACCCCCAACCCCCCGCACACCGCACCGGGAAGACCGTCGGTATCGTCGGATCCGGTCCCGCGGGATTGGCCGCCGCACAACAGCTCAACCGTGCCGGACACTGGGTCGTAGTCTATGAACGCGACGACCGAATTGGCGGACTCCTGCGCTACGGCATTCCGGATTTCAAAATGGACAAAGACGTCCTCGACCGACGTCTCGCGCAGCTCCAAGCGGAAGGAATCCGGTTCGAAACGGGTGTCGATGTCGGCCGTACCATCGACGCCGAGACCCTGCGGACACGACACGACGCGCTGTTGCTCTGCATCGGATCGTTGCACCCCAGGCCGCTCGATATTGCGGGATCGGAACTCTCCGGAGTCCATTTCGCGATGGACTACTTGGTTCGTCAGAACCGCATCAACGCCGGAGACACGGTCACCGACCCGATTGACGCCTCCGGCAAACATGTCATCATCATCGGTGGTGGCGACACCGGTGCGGACTGTTACGGAACTGCCCTACGCCAAGGCGCCCGATCCGTCCGGCAATTCCAAATCCACCCGGAACCGGTTCCGACCGACCCTGGCCTGAATCCTTGGTGGCCCCAAACCCCACCGTTGTTCAAGGCAGGTCCCGCGCACGAGGAAGGCGGAGAACGGGTCTGGGGAATACATACAACCCACCTCAGCGGATCGAACGGCATCGTCAAGGCACTCCACGCAGTCGATGTCCAGCGCATTGAACGTCAGTCCGGTGGCGGTCGACAAATTGTCCCCGTACCCGGTTCGGAACGGTCCATGCCCGCGGACCTGGTTTTGGTGGCAATCGGCTACGCCCATCCCGAACACAGCCTTGTCAATGCATACCAACTCAAAACCGACTCGCGCGGGAACATCGCAGTAGACGAACACTACGCCACAAACGCTGCCGGAATCTTTGCCGCCGGTGATTCCCGACGCGGCCAAAGCCTGATTGTCTGGGCCATCGCAGAGGGACGCGAGGCTGCTCGGGGCGTTGACCTGTTCCTCATGGGAGAGTCGCGCCTGCCACTCACCCGCACCCCCGCCTGACGCGCCCCCGACCCGGTCGCCAAGCGCAACGTCCGACGCCCCCCAAACCACAATTGCGGGAACGTCGCATCCAATACGACCGTCACAATCCTTTCCCGAACACCAACGAAACGGGGTTCGCCGACGGGAGGCCGCATCGGTTGAAGACGCCGGGAGTCAATGGCCCAAAAATGAAAAAGGCCCGCGCCAACCATTAGGCGCGGGCAACTCCCAAAGAAGGTTCATGCGTTTGACCGACGCTCCGGGACGAGTCCATCGGTACGGGGTTACCCCCGAAGATGCTCGCGGCCTGCGTTTGCCTTACGCAAGGAGCACCTTACCACACACAATTGTCAATCTCCTTCACAAAAAGACAACATTTCCAAAATTTCTTCACGGGGAAGTCCCGCGGAAACCAATTCCTCGTCGGATCGCTCGAGAAGACGTCCGTAGAACGCGCTACGTTGTTCACTGGCCCAGGGGATCCCATCGTCTTCCAAGGCCATCCACGCGGACTCGGCAGCCAGGAGCCGTCCTGACGCCTCGTCCCATTCCGCCAATGCCGCACGCAAGTCCGGTGTGCGATGCGCATCGTCCACCGACCCGCGTATCATGTCGAACCAAGGGGCTGCCGGCCCCGTGGCCCAATCTGGTTCACGACCAACGGCATCGGCGGCCAGCAGAATCGCCCTTGCAGCCCAGAGCTGCCGCTTTTCCGGTTGGATATGCGCGGCCTCGGCCATAAGGCGCGCGGCCGCAAGGGTCTGAACCGCATCGTCGCCGAGGACACTTCGGTCACCGCGCGCCCGTTGTCCCACCCGCGTGCACCAGTACGCCAGATCGAAGCCGGTGTGTGCGCGGCAAAGGCGATCAATTTCTCGCAATCGTGCTTCCGGACCGACGTCCTCCAACGCCAGCATCCGGGCGATCGCCCGCGCCAGACCTTCAATTTGCTGCTCGACGTAGCCCTTGCGGACCATACCGCTATTCCCAGGTGGAGTGGAAATCCCCGGGACGGTCTGTCCGTTCGTAGGTGTGGGCACCGAAAAGGTCGCGCTGGGCCTGGATGAGGTTGGCGGGCAATCGAGACCGACGGTAACCGTCGTAGTAGGCCAGGCTGGACGCAAACGCAGGAACCGGGATACCCCGGTTGGTCGCTTCAACCACGACCCGGCGCCATCCGGCCTGGCACCGTTCCAACGCTTGGGTGAAATAGGGTGCGAGCATGAGGTTGGCAAGCTCGGGATCCGAGTCGTAGGCTTCCTTGATGCGGTTCAGGAATCGTGCCCGGATGATACAGCCGCCCCGCCAGATGGTGGCTATTTCGCCGCGGTTCAGTTCCCATCCGTTTTCCGCGGCCGCAGCATCCAGCTGCACAAATCCCTGTGCATACGCAACAATCTTGCTTGCATAGAGGGCATCCCGCACATCGTTCACAAACGCGTCGGTGTTTTCCACCGGGTCACCTGCATTCGGGCCGGGGAGCATCGTGGACGCAGCAACGCGTTCTTCCTTCCGGAAGGACAGACAGCGCGCAAACACCGCCTCGGTGATCGCGGTGGTGGGCACCCCTAGGTCGAGTGCCAGTTGGCTGGTCCACTTTCCGGTTCCCTTCTGGGCCGCCCGGTCGAGGACCTTGTCGACCAAGTGCCCGCCGTCCGCATCCCGAACCCCGAAGATACGCGCGGTGATCTCGACCAGGAACGAGTCCAGATCACCGTCGTTCCACGCGGAAAAGGTCATCGCCAAGCGGTCGTTGTCAAGCCCGGCCACATTCTTCAGGAGGTCGTAGGCTTCGGCGATGAGCTGCATGTCCGCATACTCGATCCCGTTGTGCACCATCTTGACATAGTGCCCGGCCCCGTCGCCCCCGATATACGCGCAGCATGGAACCCCGTCCACCTGTGCCGCAATCTTGGTGAGAATCGGGGCGATTCGATCGTAGGCGGCGCGAGCGCCCCCGGGCATGATCGACGGCCCCAGCAACGCACCTTCTTCGCCTCCGCTGACCCCAACCCCCAGGAAGTGAATTCCCTTGGGTGCCAACGCCGCCACACGGCGCTGCGTGTCCACATAATGCGAATTGCCGCCATCGATGATCGTGTCACCCGGTGAAAGCAACGGCACCAATTCGTCGATGACCGCATCCACCGGCCCGCCCGCCTTCACCATCACCAAGATGGTACGCGGCGCATCCAGGACTTGCACCAATTCGGGCAGGGAGCGAGCCCCCGTGAATGCGCCTTCATCGCCGTACGCGGCCAGGAATTCGTCCACCTTGGACGCAGTCCGGTTGTGGACAGCGATGGGAAAGCCCTTGTGGGCAACATTGCGGGCGAGATTCTGGCCCATGACCGCGAGTCCGGTCAGGCCAAAGTGCGGCTTCTGGCTCAATCGATTCCTCCAAGCCGCGACGGAACCCGCCGCACGCCCGTTCTGGACGGAGCGGAGGCCCCGCGGCGGGCTGATTCCGACGAGTTGAATACCACGTCCAGGACACCATCGCCATCGGACGGGACGCCGACGCGCGGTATCGCCTGCTTCGAGCACAGCGATTGAGCTCCGTTCCCTCGCCCCGGGAACTCGCACCCTTGACCGCGACGGGCCTGGACAGGCGTCACGACAACAACGGAATCAGTTCGGGATGCCCGGTATGCATGGCCCACCGCGCGGCAGTTCCCCCGAATTGCCCGTCCAACGCACCACGATCCACCCCGTTCGCGAGCAACCATTCCACCAATGTCCGATCGCCCGCCGCCACCGCCCGGTGCAACGGGGGCGCGGCATGGGGGCCACCCCGACGGTCCCGAGCGTCCGGATCGCGACCCAGCAGCCTTGCGGCACGTCTGCGACCGCCTCTTTTCCAGGCTTCCAGCAAATCCACCGCCACGCCCCGTTCTTCCAACCAATCGAAAACGTCCCACCGGCGACACCGCAACGCCAATCCGGGCAACGTCATGCCGCCGGAAAGTTTCACATGAAACAGGTCGTCGGGCGCGTTCTCGAACTGCGCCAAGCGCCCCCAATCACCATCACCGACCGCTTCCACCAACGCCACTCCATTGTCATCCAGTCCGGGAGACTCGAGTTGCGGACGATGCATCCACCATGTCTGACCTCGACCCAACGACTCAAAACCGAAACTCGAGTAAAAACGGTCCGCCGCCGAGTTCAACACCAACCCGGTACAGCCGGCCCCGACCGCACGAGACGCCAACCCGGCAATCAATGCCGTCCCGACCCCGCGACGACGTTGGTCGGGAACAACCCCCATCGAATAAACGCCGAGAAATCCGGGGCACCGTGACGTCCGGAATCCCACCGCGCGTCCCACGACATTTCCACGGACCAAAGCCGTGCAACACCAGACCGAATCCGGATCACCTTGCCCCGCAATGCGCAAAATCTCCGCGTCCGCATCATCACCGTAAGGAAGACCCGGTACCCCTCCCACGGAATCGTCCCAAACAATCTCGACGCCTGAAGGCGCGGATGCCGCAAACTGCCCGGCACCCAAACCCAAACCCATCCAATGGGCCTGCCATCCGTATTCGAAGCCGCGCGCAACCAGACGTGGACCCAGGCCCGATGGACCCTCGGCGCTCGCAGTCCAGACCGAAACGGTCGCAAAGCCGCCGGAGCGCGCCGCTTGCACCATGGCATCGCATACGGCAGACAACCCGGACCGCGGACACCGTGGAAAGCCGAAACGCAGTTCGCCACGCCCGACGGAATCCGCACGGACACCCCCGACCCGCCGCGAACCCATTCCGGAAGCCGAAGCCGTTCTCTCAAACCAATCCCGATGGTTGCAAACAACTGCGGCCCGCCAACGCCGACGTTCCAACGCGTTCAATCAATAACCCAGCTCGGGGTCGACGCGATTGCGCAGCGATTCCCCGCGCAACAGGCAACCGACCTGATCGGCACACAGACGCGCCAGTCGCGGCCAATACTCCGGCGTATTCCCACCGGCATGCGGCGTAATGATCACATTGTCCAGGTCCCACCACGGCGACGACGAAGGCAACGGTTCCTCGTCAAAGACATCGAGGCCCGCCCCCGCAAGCCAACGGTTCTGCAACGCCTTCAAAACATACTTCTCGTCGATCAGACCGCCGCGCCCGATGTTGAACAGATAGGAACCCTTCGGGATAACCTCGATCTCGTCCTCGCCGAAAATCCAACGAGTCCCCGAGGTCAACGGAATAGCCAACACCACAAACTGACTCCGCACAATCATTTCGTGGTACTGCAAATGCGGCAGAACCACGTCGAAGCCGGGAGGTACCGGTCGATCGGCATGGCGGCGCACACCGATGGTACGCAGACCGAACGCCTTGGCACGCTCCGCGATCGCCTGACCAATCGCTCCCGTGCCGAGAATACCCATCGTCTTGCCCTCAAGTTCGAACTGGGTCGGGACCACCGCCGCACGATCCCAACGTCGGTCCGCCTGAAGACGAGTCGAGACCGGAAGGCCACGCGCGAACGCGAGCAACATCGCCATCACATGGTTTGCGCAGGAATCGACGTGAATGCCCGCGCCCGTGCAGACCACCGTCTCCGAACCATCCGCCGCCGAAAAAATCCCCGGATACACCTTGCCGTCGATCCCGGCACTCCAAAACTGAACCCAGCGCACCTTCGGGCACAACGCCCGCACCTCCGGTGGAAAATGCGCGCACAAGACACCGTCGGCGTCCGCCAACAACCCCGCGTCGGGCTGGGATGGACTTGACCAACCAAGGGAAACCGCGTCGCCGTAAGGCTGCAACGCATCCCGCAACGCGGTTTCAAGTTCGGGATCCGGATCGGAGAGGCATACCAGACGCATGACCCAGTCTACCCCGCACCTGCCTGGACACTGGAGACCAAGAAGCCGTTCACCAGTCAATCCCTGCCCATGGAAAACCGATCAATCGCAGTCGCGAACCGTATCCTTCGCAACCGCGACATCGCAGGCAGGAACACAGAGAGCCGACGCTCCCCCGGCGATCGCATCCGCGATATCCCGCATGTCGTCCACACAAACCCAGAGCGGAGGAAGTTCCAGAATCGGCAACGGCAGCCTGCCCGCATCCACCAGGACCGCTTCCACGCCATCCCATGGCCCCGAATCCGTCTCGGCCAGCATCACCACACGCCCCGGGACCGGACTGCCCGGAACCGATCCATCCAGCGCAGACTCCCATTCGACCGGGTCCCAAGTGTCCCCGGTCGACAGATGCGACACCCGGGCCTCGGACGCCAGCAGGAACGCATCGTCGAACGGGCCAGGGAATACCATCCGGCCACCGCCGCAAGCCCGGGCTGCCTCCCGCAACACGTCGACGGCCGTGGGGCTCCGGAACAAAACCCCATCCGCACCCAGCCGGACCGCCTCGCGCACCGCGTCCATCCCGTCCACCAACCCGATCACCGGAACGTCGAGACCCGAACGTGTCACCGCCGGCGCATGGGCCGAACCCACCAGCCAGCGCCGCCTGCTCGGACCCTGCACCGCAAGGATCTCCTCCGCGGACGGTTCCACACAAACGCGATTGCGATGCGAGTCGATCAGCACCAGCATGCCATCCGAAATCAGGCTGCGCGCCTCCGGAACATCGCAGACCACTGGAATTGGAAACGCATCCGGCAGCCCACCCGCCACCGGCCCTTCGGAAACCACCGCCCCCAGCACCGCATCGAACGGCATCGGCATCCAAAGTGCGAGGGACGCCTCAGAAACCACCAAGACCAGCTGGATCACACCCTCTTCACGGCGGGAACGATCCGCAAGCCACGCCAATGTCGCGTCATCGAGCGTCGGGCGACCGTGCTGCCAGTTCACCGACGAAGCACGTCCGAGGGCCGCCGGCGCACGCCCG
>CAZYBA010000088.1:0-10036 GCA_964646105.1 uncultured Armatimonadia bacterium | reverse complement strand
AGAACGGTTCCCGTCACAGCACGTCCCAGAGGTGTCGTATTGAAGTACTTCTTGCCGGCGCTTTCGATGTGGAAAGCACCGCACATCAGCGCGACCAATCCTTCCTGGACCAGAAGTTCACGGCAGTCGACAGTCCGGGCGATCTCGGCACCGTAGGCTTTCGCCCGGCGTGCGATATCGTCGTAGTCTTTTTCGTCGGGTTGGCCGAGATTCGCGGTGTAGGCGCAGGGCAGCGCCCCTTTGTCCCGCATCCAGGCGATGGCGGCGGACGTGTCGAGTCCGCCGGAGAACGCAATGCCGACCTTGTCGCCGACCGGCAAGGAGAGAAGAATCTTGTTGTTCATGGCGCGGTCCCCATTGTACCGCCGCGCCGTGCACGAACCGGATCAAACCGGCCCCGCGGGGTCGATTCCCGAAACCGGACGCCGACGGATCGCGACAACCGACTCCCCGCCAAGCCGTGCCCATCGGGGCGACGCGTCGACTGCATCGACCTCGAGGGCATCTTTCGTTGTCCCATCGTCAGGAACGACGGGCCGAACCGCACGCACCCCGACTCAACGCCGCCGCGGCAGGACCAATCCGAGGATCAGCAGCACCAACCCCACCGCAAGCGCGATGTCCGCCGCATGGCGGAACATCATTCCCAACCACAACAGTATCTTGACCCCCAAGCCGATCGCGAGCAACACGCCACCGACTTGGGTCAAGTTCCATTCCCGTTGCCTCTGCATTGCCGCCTCCTGACGTTACAGTACCGCAGAGAGCAGTGCCTGTTGCAAGTGGAGCCGATTTTCCGCTTGGTCGAATACTTCGGAATGCGGCCCCTCAAGGACATCATCGGAAATTTCATCGCCTCGGTGCGCGGGAAGGCAATGCAGCACCAGGACATCGTCCTTCGCCACTTCCATCATGTTGTTGTCGATGCAGAACCCTTGGAATGCCGCGCGGCGACGGGCCGTGTCCTCCTCCTGCCCCATCGAGATCCACACATCCGTGTACAGCACATCGGCGTCCTTGGACGCTTCGCGGGGGTTGTTGACAATCTCGAAGACTGTCCCGTGCTTTTCCGCGAGCGCGATCGCCTCGCGCACGGTTTGGGCCGGAGGTTCGTAACCGGGCGGGCAGGCCAACGTGAAATGGGTACCCAGCAGCGGGGCCATCAACATCAACGAAACCGCCACGTTGTTGCCGTCCCCGACAAAGACCATCTTCTGCCCGCGGGTGTCGCCGCGGTGTTCGAGTACGGTATAGAAGTCGGCCAGGGCTTGGCAGGGATGTTCCAAGTCATCCAAGGCATTGATCACGGGCACTCCCGACCAGTGGGCCAACTCCTCCAGCACCGCATGGTCGAAAGTCCGCACCACCAACGCGTCCACCATCCGGGACAACGTCCGGGCAACATCCTTGACCGCCTCGCGCTTCCCGAGCCCCACTTCGTCCTTGCCGAGGTAGAGCGCCCCGCCACCGAGCCGAACCATGGCCACATGGAACGACACCTTGGTGCGCAGGCTGGGCTTTTCGAAAAGGAGTGCGGCGGTTCTGCCGACCGCGCAGCGCGGAAGTGTCCCGATCTTGGCCTGACGCGCCAGCTCGAAGATCCCGCGAATATCGTCACCCGACAGGTCACCCACTCCCAAGACATGCCGTCCCTTGAGGAACCCCGGCATTACCGTATCGGCAGCGATGGTTTCCTCGGGCAGTTCCACGCGACGGCGCGCCTCCTTCGAGACAGTCCGATAGGTGAACCCCGCATCGGCCAGCGCCTGGGGGACCTCGGGCCCGTCGAGAAGCGCAAGCAGGAGATGGTCGGTTCCAACCTTGCGCGCGTGCATCCTTCGGGATTCCCGGCGTGCCCGTTCGACCACCAATCGTGACGCCTCCGAAAACTTTGCCGCCACCACGGGCTTCGGGGCCAGCGCCGCGCCGTGGCGGACCGGCATGGCCGGCAGCACCAGGCCGAGCCGTCGGGCCAGTTCCGCGGACGCCGCCCCTTCGGTGTCGAGCGCCATGGCCAGGTGCTCGGGTTCGATGGTCAGACTGTCGGAGCGCTCCGCGGCGGTCTCGGCGAGCAGCAACGCATGCCGGGCTTCCGGCTCCCATTCAAACGGCATCGGTAATCTCCTTTTCGACATCCGCCAACGCGCGCCCCAGTCGGACCAGTGCTTCGTCGATTTCGGCGTCGGTTATGGTCAGCGGCGGAAGCAAGCGCAAGGTGTCGTCGGATGTCGCGTTGACCACCAACCCGTGCTCGAGGGCTCGGGCGACAATGCGCCGGGCGACGGGCTTGCGAACCGCAACACCTACCATCAGGCCCATACCCCTCGGTGCGCCGAGGAGTTCCGGGAACGACTCCCCGAGCCGGCGGATTCCCGCATGGAGAGCCGCTCCCTTGCGCTCCGCCTCGCGAACCAACCCCTCCTCCGCGAGAATATCCAGCACCGCGTTCGCAGCGGCAGTGGCCAACGGGTTGCCTGCGAACGTGGATCCGTGGTCGCCTGGCTGGAGCACTTCCGCCGCCGCTCCCCGGGCCAGGCACGCACCGATCGGAACACCACCACCCAAGCCCTTCGCCAACGTCATCACGTCCGGAAGAACGCCGTACTGACGGTAGGCCCACATCTTCCCGGTGCGCCCCATGCCCGTCTGCACTTCATCCACGATCAAGAGCGCACCGAACTGATCCGCCAGTTCGCGGGCGAGTTGCATGTATCCCAAGTCTGCCGGATGGATGCCTCCCTCGCCTTGGATCGGTTCGAGCAGGATCGCACAGGTCTGGGCCCCGACCGCAGCCCTCAGTGCGTCGGGGTCGTTGTACGGCACGTGCAAAAACCCGGGGGGCAACGGTGCGAACGGTTCGCTGTATTTGGGCTGGCCGGTTGCGGTCACCGCGGCCAATGTTCGTCCGTGGAACGATTTCTCAGCGGTCACAATCTGGACCTTCGAATCGCCACCGGCCGAACGTCCATACTTGCGCGCCAGTTTGATCGCCGCCTCGTTGGCCTCCGCCCCGGAGTTGCAGAAGAAGACACGCTCGAAATCGGACAGTTCGATAAGGCGGCGGGCCAGGCGGGCCTGCGGAGCGGTCAAGTACAAATTCGAGACATGGATGAGTTCCGCAGCCTGCTTCTGAATGGCATCCACCAACCGCGGGTGCGAATGCCCGACCGCGCAGACCGCGATTCCCGACAGACAGTCGAGGTAACGGCGTCCATCGTCACCCACCAGCCACGAGCCCTCTCCACGGACAAACTGGACCGGCTGACGCGAATACGTCCGCATGACATGGTCGCGGTCCCAACCCGAAGCGCCGCTCACCTGCGCGTCGTCCACAACATCCACCAAGCCTGTCTCAGTCATCCGATTGTCCTTCCCCACCGCAATCCATCCTGACCGGAATCCCCATTGGGATCACTCCCTCGGCACGGAGTCAGGAACCTCCCGCGCCGGCAGGGGAGTTCGTTTCCCAATCCTTCGCCATGATTGCCACCGGAATCGCGAACCCGCCCTTGAGCATGATGTCGTTGCCAACCACGGAGAATCCCGAACGTTCGTACAAAAGCTGATTGTGCACGACTTTGGTGCGAACATGACACCACATCCGACCCAATCCACGGTCGCGCGCGATTTTCTCCAGATGCCCGAGCAACGCGGTCGCGACTCCTTGCCGTCGCGCAGCCGGAACCACCGCGAGGCGGACAAAGTGCAAACCCTTGCGGCCGATTTCATACCGGACACACCCCATCGCGCGGCCGTCCCGTTCCGCCAGCAACGCTTTCCAATGCCCTTGCGCCAAGTCTGAAACGACATCCGCTTCGGACTCGAGCAGCGCGGACGGTGGCGGAACATCGGCGGCGTATTCGAGAAACGCGGAGCGGGTGATCGCGTAGACCCGGGCGGCCTCTTCCGGCCGCACGTCCCGGATCAACAACTCACCGCACCATGGTCCCGATGCCGGTATCCGTGAACAACTCGATCAGCAGCGCATGCTCCCGACGTCCGTCGATGATGTGCGCCCGCGGGACACCGTCCTCCACCGCCGCCGCACAGGCGTCGAGTTTGGGAATCATCCCTTTGTCGACAATTCCGTCCGCGATCCACGCCCGCGCTTCCGCACTGGTCATCTCGCCCACCAACGACCCCTTGTCGGAGAAATCGCGGTAAACGCCCTCGACATCGGTCATCAGGATCAGTTTTTCGGCGTGGAGGGCGGACGCGAGCGCGGCGGCGGCCGTATCGGCGTTGATGTTGAACGCGCTGCCGTCGGTACCGACCCCCACGCTCGACACCACCGGGATGTAGCCGGCACCGGTGAGGGTGTGGATCACCTGCGGATTCACCGCCACCACCTTGCCGACAAATCCCAGATCGCCGTTGTCGAGGTCCTTCTCCGCCACAAAAAGGTTGGCGTCCTTGCCGCACAACCCGACCGCCTGGGCTCCTTCCCGGTTGAGCAAAGCGACTATTCCCTTGTTGGTCTTGCCGGCGAGGACCATCTCCACGATCTCCATGGTTTCCGCGTCGGTGACCCGGCGGCCCGCCACGAAAGCCGGTTCCTTACCCAGGCGCCGCATCGCGTCGTTGATCTCCGGCCCGCCCCCATGCACCAGGATCGGGTTGATGCCCACCAGACGCATGAGCACCAGATCGCGCATCACCGCACGCTTGAGGGTGTCGTCCAGCATCGCGTTCCCGCCGTACTTGATCACGACGGTTTTCCCGGCGAACGCGCGGATGTATGGAAGGGCTTGGATGAGGGTTGCGGCCGTCTGGTCGGCAGACAACACGTCAGGTTGTGTATTCGGCATTGATTCGGACATAGTCGTAAGAGAAATCACAAGTAAAGAACGTAAACCGGCCGTCGCCGCCGGTCCCCAAATCCACCTCGATCGGCAACTCGTCGACGCGCATCGCCTGCGACAACGCCGTCTTGTCGAAAACCGTCGGAACTCCGTTACGGAATACCTCGACTCCGGCGAGCGTGGCGGATGCCTTTTCCGGTTCGAAATCCACCCCGGCACGACCCGCCGCCGCCATCAGTCGCCCCCAGTTTGGATCGTTGCCGTACAAGGCGGTCTTCACCAACGGCGACTCCGCGATGGTCTTTGCAACCTGCCGGGCTTCCGCTTCCGAACGCGCGCCGGACACGGTGACCGTCGCCAATTTGGTCGCCCCTTCGCCGTCCCGCGCGATCTTGCGCGCCAAATCGACACAGACCTCGACCAAGGCATTCAGAAATGCATCGTAATCGGGACCCGATGCGTCCTCGAGCACCGGATTCCCGGCGCGGCCGGACGAAAGAACAATGCACTGGTCGCTTGTGGACGTGTCCCCGTCGACGGTCAGGGCATGGAACGACAAGTCCACCGCGCGGCGCAGCGCCTTGTCGAGCACCGGCGCACGGATCGCCACATCGGTGGTTACAAACGCCAGCATGGTGGCCATGTTGGGGGCGATCATGCCCGATCCCTTGGCCATGCCGCCAACCCGGGCGACAACGCCTCCGATTTCGAATTCGACCGCGCATTCCTTCGGCACCAGATCGGTGGTCATGATGGCTTCGGCCGTCTCCGCGGCAGCCTGCGCGGTTGGCGACAGCGCCTTTGCCGCCGATGCAATTCCGGCCTCAAGCACCGGCATCGGCAAATGTACCCCGATGACCCCGGTGCTGGCGGTCAGGACATTTCCCGCCCCGAGCGCGCGCTCCACCGCCGTTGCCATCGCGGTATTGTCGGCAACTCCTCGGGGCCCGGTGGCGACATTCGCGCATCCGGCGTTGACCACCACCGCCCGCACCCGCCCTCCAGACTCCACCAGGATTTCCCGATTGCGCCGAACAGACGGCGCACAGACCCGGTTGGTGGTGCCCACCCCCGCCACGACCGCATCGCCGTCGGCACACGCCAGCAACGCCACGTCCCGCGCACCGGATTTCTTGATACCCGCGGCAACTCCGGCCACGATGAACCCCTGCGGAGCACAAACCCCACCTTCCACCCGAATGGTCTTCACGGCCACAAGCCGCCCCCCTCCAAACCTGCCGTTTCGGGCAACCCGAACATCAGGTTGAAATTCTGGACCGCCTGGCCGGCCGCCCCTTTCACCAAATTATCAATGACCGACACCACCACCGCCATGCCGGTGCGCGCATCGACCGTGGATGCCAGATGGCAGAAATTGGAACCCGCCACATCCTTGGTGGACGGCCAATCCCCCGGAGCCCGTACGATCACAAACGGTTCGTCGGCGTACGCGGCCTCCAGTGTCCGGTGCACGTCGGACGCGCCGGCACCGGATTCCAGCCGCGCATAGCAGGTCGCCAGAATTCCGCGGGTCATCGGAATCAGGTGCGGGGTAAACAAGACCCGAGCACCCAGATTCTGCTCGATCTCCGGCGTGTGCCTGTGGACGCCGCCGACGCCGTACGGACGCAACGCTTCGTTGGCTTCGGAATACCGGAACACCGTATCCGACTTGGATCGCCCGGCACCGCTGACCCCGGACTTCGCATCGATCACAATGCCGTCGCCGGCCACGATACCCGCTCGGAGCAGCGGGGCGAGCGCCAACGTCGACGCCGTGACGTAACATCCCGGATTTGCGATCAGTCGCGCCGAAGGGATCGACGCACGATCGAGTTCGGGCATTCCGTAGACCGCTTCGTCCATGAGATGCCCCGGGGCCGGATCCGCCTTGTAGAACGCACGGTAGGTATCGGGATCACGCAATCGGAAGTCGGCCGAGAGATCGATTACGCGTTGCCCACGTTCCAGCAAACCAGCGGCCACCTGCATGGCGTAGCCGCTCTCCTGCGCCAGAAACACCGCGTCTCCGTCTATCCCAACATCCTTGCCGTCGCAGACCAGATCGCCTATCGGCGTGCCGGAGAGCCCTGGGAATGCCGCGCGCAACGGCTTGCCCCGGAACGTTTCCGAGACAACCTGCACGACCCGCGCCTGCGGATGCCTGGCCAGCAGGCGGGCCAATTCCCCGCCGCCGTACCCGCTGACTCCTACGATGCTGACGTCCACCCTGTTCTCCTGAACAAATAAAAAAGCCGCCGGAAGCATTTGCTCCCCACGGCCACCGGTTCAACAAGCCTGTCCGAATCAAATTCAAACGACAGACGTAACCCCGGAGGCCACGACCGGACGACGGTCGCGACGGTTTCGGGGGAAAGACATGCTTGCCGGCACGCGCCAAGTATAGGACAGCCGTTTGCCCCTGTCAATTTCAAACCATGCCCGCCGCGATCCCGCTGCCGCCGCAAGCTATCGTCGTTCAAACCTCCAAAATGACCTCGGTGACGCTTCCCATCGGAGTGCAACGGTCCCGACAAGCGAAGTCGGCGGCGATTTCCGGACCTAACGTCGCCCCCGGAGCCACCCCGCCAGATCGTCGAGCAGGGTGTACATCACCGGGACCACCACCAGTGTCAACACGGTCGATGTCAGCAGTCCCCCGATCACCGCGGTGGCAAGTGGTGCCTGGATTTCCGTTCCCCGCGCCCACGCCATCGCCAGCGGCACCATGCCGAGGACCGCCGCTCCTGTGGTCATCAGGATCGGCCGCAAGCGCGTCGGGCTGGCTGTCAACACCGCCTCGTTCCGCTCCATCCCACGCTCCCGCAACTGATTGGTGTATTCGATCAACAATATGCCGTTCTTCACCACGATACCCACCAGCAACAGGATCCCGATGTAGGCGGTGAGGCCGAACGAACGACCGGTGAGGAACAACGCCAGAATCACCCCGAGCGCCGAAAGCGGGACCGTCGCCAGAATGGTCAACGGATGGTGGAACGACTCGAACTGCGACGCGAGCAGCATGTAGACCAGCGCGATGGCCAGCCCGACCGCGAGGCCAAGTCCCGCGAAATCCTGCTCCCGCTGCTGTTGCTGACGTCCGAACGTCCAGAAAACCCCATCGGGCAGTTCGATCTTCTCCATCGCTACCCGGATATCGGCGAGGAGTTCGCTTTGCGGACGCCCCTGCGCCACCGCGGTGATGGCGATGTAGCGTTGCGAATTTTGCCGCGTGATTTCATTGGGACCTTTTTCGACCACCGGACGCGCCACCTGGCCCAGGCGTTGTGGTCGCGTCCGGTCCCGCGCTCGTATTCGGCGATTGGCTGCCGCCCGAACTCGCCTCCCCAGATGATCAGGGTGCTGTCCAAAAGCCCGCGTTGCTTGAGGTCTGCGAGAAGACCCGCAATGGGCTTGTCGGTCTCACGGGCATGGAGATCGTGGTTGGCCTTCAGATCCCCGTGCGCGTCCCAGTTGGCATCGTTGTGGTTGCCTCCGGAGTAGATCTGGATGAACCGCACTCCGCGTTCCACGAGGCGCCGGGCCATCAGGCATTGGCGTCCAAACGCCGCCGCCACCGGATCGTCGAGGCCGTAGAGCTTCTTGACATGCTCTGGTTCGGAGGCGAGGTCGGTGGCTTCGGGCGCGGACGACTGCATTTTGTACGCGAGTTCGTAACTGGCGATGCGCGCGCGCAGGTTGGAGTTGTCGCCGCGGGGAAGTTCATGCTCGTCGTTGTACGCGCGCAGTGTGTCTAGCAGTCGACGCTGTCCGGCGCCGGAAATGGATTCCGGGCGCTTCAGATCGAGAACCGGGTTGTCGGTGGCCGCGATGACCGTGGCTTGGTAGCTGGCGGGCATGTAGCCTGCGGACCAGTTCTTGGGTCCGGAAATCGGCCCTCCGCGCGGGTCGAGCATGACCACGAACCCGGGAAGGTTTTCATTGACCGTCCCAAGCCCGTAATTCACCCAACTGCCGATGCAGGGGCTGCCGGAGAGGATTTTTCCGCTGTTCATCTGCAACATCGCCGAGCCATGGATGGGCGAATCGGCAGTCATGGAATGCAGGAACGCGATGTCGTCGACATGCTGCGCGAGGTTCGGGAACAGATCGGAGACATGTTTGCCACATTGACCGTACTGTTTGAATTTCCAGCGCGGTTCGACAATGCGTCCGACATTGCGGTGCCCACCGCGCCCGAATGTTTTCACCTCGATGGTCTGGTTGTCCCGCCCGTACATGGTGGGTTTGTAGTCGAATGTATCGACTTGGCTGGGACCGCCGTACATGTACAGGAAGATGACCGCCTTGGCCTTGGGCTTGAAGTGTGGTTGCTTGGGAGCCAGCGGATTTTTCCAAGACGTCTTGCCGTCGGCCGCGACGGATTGCCGCGCGAAAAACGATGCGTCCAGCATTCCGGACAGCGCGAGGCCTGCGAAGCCGGAACCTGCTTCCCAGAGAAACTGGCGCCGTGTCCGTCCACAGAAATTGTTTGCCATTTCGATGATTCTTCCGTTAACGATCAGTCGAGATAGAGGAATTCGTTGAGATTGAGCGCGAGCAGGCAGAACTGTCTCAGCGCAGCATCGGGATCCATCTTGTCCTTGGATTGCAACTCCTTGACCAGCGCGACCCCCCGGTCGATTTCCTTGCGCGTCGGTTGACGCTGCAGGACACGCCAAAGCGCCGCGTCGACAGCCGCCGCGGGCGAGCTCGGATCCGCCCCTACCGACCGTGAGAACTGACCGGCTTGGTCGTTGATGAACCTGCTGTTGATCAACGAAAGCGACTGGGTCGGAACCACGGTGGCATTGCGGACGGGGCAGGTCATGTCGGTATCCGCGCCGTCGAAACTGGCGAAAATCGGCACGACCAGGGAGCGCTTGATCTTGACGTAAACACTGCGTCGCGACGCTTCGTCGGGCGCGGAGACTCCCCACCCTGCGCCGGGAACGCTCTGCCCTGCCAACACTTCGTCGGGAATGGTCACAAAGACGCTCGGACCGTGCATTTTCAGGTTGAGGTTGCCGCTAACGGCCAGGATCGAGTCACGGATTTCCTCTGCGGAGAGGCGTCGCATATCGAAGCGCCAGTAGAGGTCGTTCTCGGGATCCTTGCGCAAGGCGTCCGCGCGCGGCGCCGACGACATGCGGTAGGTGCTGCTGGTGACCATCAAGCGATGCAGTTTCTTGAGCGACCACCCTTGCCGCGCGAATTCGTCGGCAAGCCAA